>JALYRN010000193.1 GCA_030855295.1 Myxococcota bacterium
GGAGGGCGCTGAGCGATGCTCGCGCTGCTCGATCGCGAAGCGCGCTACGCTCCCGATCGCGACCGGATGGATCGACTTCGCCGTCTCATGCGCGTGTGGAACTGGCTGCCCGCGTTCCGCGTCGTCGCGGAGACCGAGCACCTGCCGACGGCCTCGCAGGAGCTGCACGTCACGCCGAGCGCGCTCTCGCGCACGATCAAGCAGCTCGAGGACGAGCTCGGCGAGCCGCTCTTCCAGCGGGTGGGCCGGCGGCTCGTGCTCAGCCCCTCGGGGCGCGAGCTGCTCGCGTCGGTGCGCGAGGCGATGCTCAAGCTCGAGCAGGGCCTCTCGGCGGTGTCGGTCACGCAGTTCGTCGGGCCGCTGCGCATCGCGACCGGCGGTCCGCTCGGCGCGATGCTGCTGCTGCCGGCGCTCAAGTCTCTCCGCGAGTCGCACCCGCTGCTCGTGCCGCACGTCGCGAGCGCCGATCCCGAGGCGGTGCGCAACCTGCTCGTCTCGCGCCTGCTCGACCTCGCGGTGATCGACCGCGTGATCCCGGGCGGCGATCACCTGACCGTGCACGAGCTCGGCCGCGTGGGCTGGGGCGTCTACTGCAGCGATCGCCATCCGCTCTTCCGCGAGGCCGCGCCGACGATGGAAGACCTGCTTCGCCACTCGTTCGTCGCGCAGCCGGAAGAAGACGACGACGTGTGGCCGCGACACTTCGCGCGCGACGTCGGCATGGTGGTCGGCGACGTCTCCCTCGCGGTCAACGTGTGCGCGAGCGGCGAGCTGCTCGCGTTGCTCCCCGATCCGCTGGCGCGCGCGTGGGCCGGCGACGGCATGCTGCGTCGCCTCCCCCTCGACGTGACACCGGCGCGCGGCGTGTACGCGGTGCACCGAGAGCTCCCGGGACCGCAGGGCCCGACGGCCGCGCTGGTCGATCTGCTGCGTGAGTCGCTGCGGCGTCTCTGATCGTCGACTCTGATCGAGGGCTGTGATCGGCGGCGATAGCCGTCGCGACGCGCGTCGCGGGGGCTATGGGCAGAGAGGTGCGCCCTCGGCACCGCCTCGCGCCACTCGTCCTGATCACGCTGCTCGCGGCGCTCGCCCGTCCCGCGACCGCGCGCGCCGACGAGCCGCGCGCGTGCCCGTCGGAGGCGCCATCCGACGCCGAGGTGGTGCGCCGGCTCGGGTGGCTCGAGCGCCGCATCGACGCCGCGGAGCGCGACACGCGCCTCTGGTTCACGGGCTTCGTCGCGTTCCAGAGCGTTCTCGTCGGTGTCGAGCTCACGCTGCTGCTCTCGGCGCCGACCGATCAGGATCGCATCGATCCCGCGGTCAGCCTCCTCGGCGCCACCGTCGGCCTCACCACGATCCTCGCGCTCAGCCCGCCGATCCTCGGCGCCGGCGATCTCCTGCGCTCCCTGCCGCGCGACACCCCGGGCGCGCGCCTCGACGCGATGCGCATCGCCGAGGAGCGCCTGCGCGCCAGCGCCGAGAGATCGAGCGGACAGCGCGGCCTCGTCGCGTCCGTCGCGTCGATCCTCTACACCGAGACCGCCGCGCTCACGCTCCTCTTCCTCGGCGAGCTCCGCGGCGCGTACATGCAGGCCGGCGGCGGCATCTTGATCGGCCTCGGCCGCATCTTCCTGCACCCGACCACCGCGATCGACGCCTGGCGCGTCTACTCCGCGCGCCATCCCGATGCCGCGTGCGCACCCGGTGGCCTCGCGCTCCTCGTGGAGCCCCGCGAGGACGACCTACGCTTCGCGATCGGCCCCACCGCGCTCGGCCCGGGCGCCGGCGGCTTCGCGCTGACCCTCGCCTTCTGAGACACGAGCTCGCGATCGCTCCGCTGCCGAAGACCTCGCTCCGCGCGGTCCTCGACTGGGCGGCCGACCATCAGGAGCTGCTCGCGGTCAGTTGGTCGAAGTACAACCGATGAGGCGCACATGACTCACCGCATCGCGAGGATCGAGAGCGACCCTGTCCGGAAGCGGCTGACGCTGTACTGGAAGGATGGATCGATCAGCACGAAGGACTTGCGGCGCGACATCGCGAGTCGACCGATGTTCGCGGCGCTCGCCGACGCGAAGATCTTCGCCCGCGTGCGAGTGCTCGACGGCGGCTACGCCATCGGTTGGCCGCGCACGGAGATCGCGTTCGCTGCCGATGGGCTCTGGTACGAGGCGCACCCGCGTGAGCTCCCGTGGCCTGACGCCGTGATGACTGCCGCGGAGTTCAAAGGGTGGTTGAAGAGTGAGCGCTTGTCGTTGACCACCGCATCCGATCTACTCGGGCTCTCGCGTCGCACCATCGCCTACTACGCGAGCGGCGAGCGCACGATCCCGCGGGTCGTGTTCATCGCGTGCATGGCGGTCGCCACGGCGCGCAAGCGGCGGCGCGCAGCGTGACGACTCGGGGTGGTGAGGCGCCGCGCGCGATCACTCGTCGGTCGTCGCGCTCTCGACGACCTCGGGCTCGGGCTCGGGCCAGTGCGCCCAGCGCGGGATCTCCGGCCAGGGCTTGCGGATCACGAAGTACGTGACGATCGCGCCGATCGCCAGCAGCGCGAGCGCCGCGTAGTGCGCCGGCGTGAAGCCGAAGTAGCGGGCGTCGGCCTGCTCGATGTCGGTCGCGCGCAGGAAGTCGAGCCCGAACCGCACCGGCGCGTAGAGGATCGCGAGCAGCGCGACGTAGAACCCGCGCGGCCTCTGCTTGCGCGCGAGGAACCCGAACAGCAGGACCACCGCGATGCTCCAGAGCACCTCGTAGAGCCCGAGATCGTGGCGCACCTGATAGGGCGGCCAACCCACCTCGTAATTCTCCACGCCGAGAAAGAAGTCGGTCACGCGCCCCGGGTGGTCGTGCACGGTGAAGCACCCCGTGCGCCCGAACAGCCACCCGAGCGGGAACCCGAACGCGATCGGATCGGCGAACGCGAGCCCCGGCAGCCCGCGCCGATGTCGCCACGCCAGCGCGCCGCCGATCGCGCCGAAGAACCCACCGAAGCTCGAGATGCCCTCCCAGATCATCAGCAGGTGCAGGGGGTTCTCGGCGACCAGCTCGGGCCGGTACGCGAGGTCGTCGAAGATGTGCGCGCAGATGAACCCGGGCACGAGCACCCAGCCCGCGAGGTTCATGACCGTCTCGGGGTGCAGCCCGTCCTGCTTCGCCTTCCACCGCGCCAGATACGCGCCGAGCACCACGCCGGTCGCGACCAGCAGGCCGAAGGGGTGGATCGCGATCGGCGTCCCCCACGGCGTCGGGATCTCGAGCGCCTCGGCGCGGAACCACGGGATGTAGAGGAAGAGCCCCACGAGCTGCGCGATCTAGTGCGTCGCGCGATCGACGTCGAGCCCCGGGCGCCGCGCGCGCTCCTCGCGATACGCGCGCGAGACGAGCTCGCCCGTCTCGCTCTGCGCGATCCGCAGCGACAGCGCGCGGAGCGCGGCGGGCATCGCCTCCGCGCTCGGATACCGGAACGGGTGCTCGGGCGGCGCGAGGAAGGGCGAGAGCAGCGACGCGAGCGTGAGGTCGGCGGCGCCGAACGTCGTCCCCGAGAGCCACGACCTGCCCTCCCGGCGTGCGTCGCGAAGCCGCGCGTCGAGCCGCTCGAGCGCGGCGTCGAGCTTCCGCTGCGAGCGCTCGGTCGCCGCCTCCGAGAGATCGAGCGCACGGTCGAGCATGCGCTGCAGCAAGCCCGGCGCTCGCCTCACGATCGCGCGCTGCCAGCTCGGACCGCGCGCCCCGATCATCGCGACGGCGGTCGCGGGCGCGTGCCGGAACAGGTGGTGGTACGCGATGCGCCGCGCCGCCGGCCCGATCGAGTGGTCGAGCTCCTCCTCGAGCGCGACGATCGTCGCTCTCTCGCTCGCGTCCTCCGGATAGAGGCGCAGCGCGCGCGGCGTGCGCTCGTCGAGGCGCAGCAGGATCGCCGTCGAGTCGGTCGTCACCTCCCCGTGCTCGTCGATCCAGACCGGCGTGGCCCGACCCCGCCCGCGCGCCTTCGTCGCGAGCAGGTGGAAGCCGGGCGCGTGCATCTCCTCGTCGTACGCGGCGCCCGCGCGATCGAGCCCCCAGCGCGCCTTCTCGCAGAAGTGACTGAACGGGATCGTGATCAAGCGAGCGCGCATGACCCGCATGGTAGCGGCTTCGGTCAGGCCAAGGGCGGCTCGCAGATCTGCGTCCCCCACTCGATGCGCACCCGCCGCTCGGTGCGCGCCTCGACTCCGTTGCGATCCTCGATGCGCCCGCGCACCAGCAGATCCTCGCCGAGCGCCGAGTCGGGGTCGGGCACCTGCAGCGTCAGGCCCGTCAGCTGCGCGAACGCCCCGCTCGCGTCCTCGACGAACGAGAGCCGCAGCCGGAACGCGCCGCTCACCAGCGTCTCGTCGCTCGCGCGCACGATCGACAGCTCCACGATCATCCCGCGCGGATCCATGTCCTCGCTGCGCAGCGTCATCCACACGTGCTGGCTGCCCTGACAGCCGCGCGCGATCTGCAGCACGTCGCCGTCCTGTACCTCGCGGAACTCGAGCTCCCCCTCGCCGATCCGCAGCGTGCCCCGCGCGACCGCCGCGTCGTCGGTCCCTCCGTCGACTCCGTCGACCGGAGGTGGCTCGCCGCCGCAGGCGCCGAGCATCAGCAGCGCCGCGATTGCCAGCGCGCTCTCGGGACGTCGAGCCAATGTGTGCAACGCGATCATCGAGAGCCCAGCGCCAAGCGAGCCGCGTGCCAGCGCTACCGGACCTGCTCCATCAGCGCCAGGAACTCGTCGGCCTCGACGAATTGCGTCACGCGGTGCACCTCGCGGCCGTCGCTGCCGTGCAGCACGACCAGCGGCAGGCCGCGCTGCGCGTAGCTGCGAAGGAGCGCGCGCTTGTCCTCGGTGTCCTGCCCCGGCGACAGATCGATGTGCACCGCGACGAAGCGCGAGCCCTCTTCGATCACGCGCGGGTCGGTGAACGTGTTGCGCTCGAGCTCGCCGCAGGCGCCGCACCACGACGCGCCGAAGTCGACGATGTACGGGCGCCCGTCCGCGCGCGCCTCTGCGACCGCGACCTCGAAGTCCTCGCGCCACGTCAGCCCCTCGCCGCCGGTCCCGCTCAGCGACGGCGTCATCACCCACGCGAGCACGCCGAACGCACCGATCGTCGTCAGGCCGATCCCGATCGTCTTGCGCACGCGCACGTCGAGGCGCGGCTGATGGAAGTCGAGGTGCACCGCGCCGACCGCGAGCCCGATCGCCGCGATGCCGAGCGCGATCGCGAGCACCAGCCACGTGTGCTCGAACGCGTCCATCAGCCCCGGGATCAGATCCTTGATCCAGTAGAGCGCCATCACGCAGAGCACGATCCCGAAGACGCTCTTGACGCCCTCCATCCAGCGCCCCGACTTCGGCAGCGACACCGCGAACGTCCCGACGATCCAGAACAGCGTCCCGAGCCCGAGTGCGTAGAGGAACATCGCGAGCGCGCCGAGCCAGACGTTGCCGGTCGTGCCGATCCACGTCAGCAGGAACAAGAGCGCGGGTCCGGTGCACGGCGTCGCGATCAGCGCCATCGCGAAGCCGAGCGCGAACGCGCCCTTCATCCCGATGCCGCCGACCCCCGCGAGCTTGTTCTGCAGCGCGGGCGGCAGGTTCAGCTCGTAGAGCCCGAACATCGCGAGCGCGAGCGCGACGAAGAGCACGGCGAACCCGATCAGCACCGCCGGGTAGTTCAGCCACTCGCCGAAGAAGCCGCCGCTGATCGCGCTGAACACGCCGAGCGGCGTCATCAGCGCGCACATGCCGAGCACGTACGAGGTCGAGAGCATCGCGCCCTCGGCCCTCGACTTCGCTTGGCGCGCGCCGAACACGCTCACGGTGATCGCGATCATCGGGTACACGCAGGGCGTCAGCGCGGTGCCCAGGCCGACCACGTAGATCAGCGGCAGCGCCACCCACCAGTTCCCCGAGCTCACTGCGGCCTCGAACTCGCCGGCGACGTCGAACATCGGCCCGAGTATAGCGTCGGCCGCGCGCCCGTCCCGGGTCGAGCGACAGCGCGCGCGGGGTCTGTCGCCCCCGGGCCCCGCCCCCGCCGGGGCCCCGACCCCACTCGCCGAGGGCTCGACGCGATCGCGAAAAGGCCATTTGCTACGAGCACTTACGGCGTGTGCGTAGTGCTGGACCACACGTTGCAGAAGTGCCGCACAGACGACGGCCCTGCCCACCGGGAGAGGCGCTCATGGAGAACACGATGCGGAACGAGACTCGACTGCCGACCTGGATGCGAATGGCGCTCGTCGCCGTCGCGATGCTCGGCGCGAGCGCCTGCGGCGGCGGCGGGGGCGACACCCCACTGCCCGGCGTGAACGCGCTGGTGTTCGTGCAGCGCGCGTTCGAGCGCGGCGACGGCACGCACGACGTCAGCGGCGGCTCCGGACAGGTGATCGACTACCAGCGCTACACGCCCGGCGGCGGCGTGTTCGTGCTCGAGCCTCCGACGCCGAGCGGCACGCTGACGAACCTGACCAGCGGCTTCGAGGGTGTCGACATCGCCGGCCTCGACCTCTCGTTCGACGCGCGCCGCGTGACGTTCGCGATGCGCCACGCCGACGACGACCACTATCACGTGTACGTCGCCAACGTGGACGGCACCGGCGACGTCCGGCAGCTGACCTTCGGCGACTGGGACGACATCCGCCCGATCTTCGTGCCCGGCGATCGCATCGCGCTCGTCACGAACGAGCCGTACACCGTGATGGGCACCCGCGCCGACGAGTACAACCACGGTCGCGCGGTCACGCAGATCGCGACCATCTCGCTCGAGTCGGGCGACGCCGATCGCCGTCTCTGCGCGCACAACCTCTCGCACAGCGCCGATCCGTTCCTGATGAGCGACGGCCAGATCGGCTTCTCGCGCTGGGAGCACCTCGGCCCCGTCAACGACGTGAAGCTCTTCCGCATGAACCCCGACTGCTCCGGCATGGAGGCGATCGCGGGTCAGTTCAACAAGGACTTCAACTCGCTGGTGCAGGCCACCGAGATCTCGCCCGGCCAGTTCTACGCGATCGGCACCAGCCGCAGCCGCACGATCCAGTCGGGCGCGGTCATCCGCATCGACGCGCGCTCGCGCACCAGCAGCGCGCTGCGCATCGACGTGCAGCAGGCGAGCTTCGACAACATCACGCCGCTCGTGCCGACCGGCATGGACACGCCGGCGAACGGCGTCGGCCGCTACCGCTACCCGCGCGCGCTCGGGGTCGAGGGCTTCGAGAGCCAGGTCCTGGTGTCGTGGGCGGACGGTCCGGTCAACGATCGCGCGGAGCTCGCGGACACCGCGCCGCAGTTCGGCATCTACCTCTACGACGCCGAGAGCGGCAGCCGCACGCTGGTCTACGACGACCCGGCGATGTGGGACGTCTACGCGATCCCGGTCGCGGCGCGCGACGAGCCTCCGGTGATCACGGCGACCGTCGACGCGATGCCCGATCCGCGCCTGCCGGCGGTGATCGGCTCGATCGACATCGCGGAGACCTCGCTCGGCGAGACCGTGCGCGGCGCGCAGTTCGGCGACGGCGTGTCGCTCCACGAGGCGCTGCTGCAGAGCACGCACGTGCGCATCATCGAGGGCTTCAGCTCGGAGATCGGCAGCGTCGGCCAGTTCGGCCTCACGATGCACGAGGGCGGCGCGATCCTCGGTGAGACGCCGGTCTACTCCGACGGCAGCTGGGCCGCGCAGGTGCCCGCGTACCTGCCCTACCACCTCCAGCCGCTCGATCGCTTCGGCCTCGCGATCCGCAACCAGATGCTGTGGATCCAGGCGATGCCCGGCGAGACCCGCACCTGCGGCGGCTGCCACAGCTCGCGCTCGGAAGAGGTCATCCCGCGCATGGGCGTGCCGACCACGATCGCGCAGGCGACCGGCCCCGACACCTCGACGTTCCGCACGATCCCCGATCGCGTCGAGCTGCCCTGGTACGGCGCGGCGAGCGTCGAGAACGTGCAGGACGTGCTCGATCGCAACTGCGTCGGCTGCCACGACGGCAGCGCGAGCGATCCCTACGCAGGCCGCTTCTACACCGTCGACGTGACGACGATGGACGGCGAGATGATGCAGTTCGAGATCCCGTACCTGGATCTCTCGAGCCGCATGATCTCGACCTACTACGAGGACGAGGTCGTCGAGTACCCGGCGTCGTACGTGTCGCTGCTCTACCCGAGCGCGATGATGGGCGACTCGGTCGCCACCGGCGACATGCCCCCCGAGTGGATCGTCCCCGGTGACGCGCGCGGCAGCCGCATGGTCCAGGTCATGAACATCACGGCCGAGGACGACGCGGCGGCCTGGGCGTGGACCGACCGTGCGCACGTCGACACGATGGCGTCGGCGGGCATCACGATGACGCGCGAGGACCGACTGACGCTCGTCCGCATGGCGGATCTCGGCGGCCAGTACTACTCGCGATGGAACGTCGACGGCGCAGGCATGTGGGCCGGGGAGGAGTACTGACATGGGCTCGCATCGCACCCTTACGGAAGACGGAGCACGAGTCATGAAGCACCTCAGCAAGCTCTTCGCGGTCGCCTGCCTCGCTGGCCTCGCGATCCCGAGCGCGGCCTCGGCACAGGCGACGGGCTCGCCCGACTTCACCGTCTACTCGCGAGACGGCGAGCTCAGCCCGCACACCCAGGCGCCGTCGCGCGAGACGCTGATGAACGCGATCGACGTCGCGTCGCCGGTCGCGCTCCAGTCGCTGCTCGAGTACGGCGAGCGCGTCGAGTGCCACGAGTGCGTGCCGCTGCTCCAGCAGCGCATGCTGAACCCCGGCGAGGACGCGCGCGTCCGCGAGATGGCCGCGTGGTGGCTGCGCCGGCGCCCCTTCGGCTTCGCGGCCGTGATGTACGAGACGCGTCAGGTCCTCGCGAACGATGCGGACCCCGCGCGCCGCGCGGTCGCCGCCGAGGCGATCGGCGAGTTCATGGATCCGCACGGCGTGACCCACCTCGGGAACGCGCTGATGAACGACACCGACGTGCGCGTGCGCGTCGCAGCCGTCACCGGCATCGCGCGCATCAACTCGGCCGCCGGCCTCACGTTCGTGTCGAGCGCGCTGCGCGACGCGAGCCCCGAGGTGCAGCAGGCCGCGCTCCGCGTGCTGCTGCGCGTCAACTTCTTCCGCGACTACGACGCGCTGCTGCCGCTGCTCGCGAGCGACGACGCGCAGATCCGCCGGCGCGCCGCGCTGGTGATCGGCACCTACGAGCTCGCGGCGTCGGTGCCCGCGCTCGCCGCGATGGTGCTCGGCGACACCGACGTCATGGTCCGGCAGTCGGCGGCCTGGGCGCTGGGCCGCATCGGCACGCCCGAGGCCCGCGCGGCGCTGCGTGAGGCGCAGC
>JALYRN010000194.1 GCA_030855295.1 Myxococcota bacterium
GATCAGGACTGCGACGGGATGATCGACGACGGCGTGACCGCGCCGGCGTGCGCGCTCACCGCCGGCGTGTGCGCGGGCTCGTCGCAGACGTGCAGCGGCGCGGGCGGCTTCGTCGCGTGCACCGCGGCGCGGTACGGCATGCACTACCAGGCGACCGAGTCGAGCTGTGACGGGCGCGACAACGACTGCGACGGCACCACCGACGAGGGCTGCGCCTGCGTCGACGGCACCACGCAGCCCTGCGGCACCGCGACCGGTGCGTGCGAGCTCGGCACCCAGACCTGCGCGAGCGGCGCCTGGGGCGCTTGCAGCGGCGGCGTCAGCGCCGTCGTGGAGACGTGCAACGGCCTCGACGACGACTGCAACGGCGTCTCCGACGACGGCCTGACGGCGCCGTCGTGCGCGCTGACGACCGGCGTGTGCGCGATGTCGACGCAGACCTGCGGCGGGGCGGCGGGCTGGACGGCGTGCGCGGGCACCGACAGCTACGGCCCGCGCTACGTCGCGACCGAGACCGGCGCGACGGTGGAGTCGCTCTGCGACGGCCTCGACAACGACTGCGACGGCACCGTCGACGACGACTGCATCACGGGCCCGCTGGTCGGCGGCACCGAGGACGCGGTCGTGCCCGACCTCTACCACCGCAACCTCGTCTACTCGCAGCTCTTCGGGGCGGGCAACTTCGAGATCATGTTCCGCAATCTCGATCGCGGGGAGGCGCGTCGCTTGACGACGAATTCCGTGAACGACATCTCGGCGCGCATCTCCGGTGACCGTGTCGTCTTCCTGCGCGGCGACGACGCGGCCGCGCGGGCGGTGCTCTACGATCTCGCGACCGGCACCGAGACCGCGCTCTCGAGCGCGACGACGTCCACGGTCGACATCGCGGGCAACTTCGCGGTGTGGGACGAGCTCACCGGCGGCACGCAGTGGGACGTCATCGTCCGCGACCTCCGCACCGGCACGAACGTCAACCTCGGCGCCGCCGGCACCGACGAGTTCGCGCCGGCGCTGCGTGGCGGTCGCCTCGCGTACGTCGCGGGCGGTGTCGTGCAGGTTCGCGAGTACGACGACACGGCCGGCACGTGGGGCGGGCCGGTGGCGCAGACGCCGGCGGTCGCGACGGGCGCGGGGCAGCAGTCGCCGGCGCTCGACTTCGTCATGGCCGCGTGGACCGACGGGCGCGCGATCACGACGGGCGCGCCGACGATCGAGAGCGACTGGCACGCGTACTACGCGCCGTTCACCGCGGCCACGGGCTTGGTCACGTTCCCCGGAGAGAACCTCCTGGCGGGTGCGGTCGGCGCTGAGATCACGCGTGGCGTCGACAGCCAGATCGTCGTGTTCGACGATCGCACGGCGGGTGACTGGAACGTCGGCGTCGCGTTCCTCGGCTCGGCGCCGGTGATGGTCACCAGCTCGGTGGCGACGCAGGCGGCGATCTCGAGCTCGGGCAGCCACCTGGTGTGGCATGACAACCGGCTCGGCAGCTTCGACATCTACGAGACGTACTTCACCGGCGCGACCTTCGCGCCGACCGCCGGCGACTTCCTGATCGCCGAGGTGCTGGCCGATCCCGCCGCTGCGTCGGATCCCAACGGCGACGGCGCGTCGAGCACCACGAACGACGAGCTCGTGGAGATCGTGAACGTGACGGCGGTCGCCCTCGATCTCTCGGGCCTCACGCTGAGCGACGCGGTGGGCGTGAAGCACACGTTCCCGGCAGGCACGATCGTGCCGTCGTTCGGCATCGTCGTCGTGTTCGGCGGAGGTACGCCGACCGGCACCTTCGGCGGCGCGACCGTGCAGGTCGCCTCGAGCGGCGGTCTCGGCCTGAACAACGGCGGCGACACGCTCACCCTCAGCAGCGGCGCGACCGTGATCGACACCGTCACGTACGCCGGTGAGGGCGGCATGGACCAGTCGATCGTCCGCGACGGCGCCGGCTTCGTCCTGCACTCGTCGATCCCCGGCTCGATCGGCGCGCACTCCCCCGGCGTCTACGCCGACGGCTACGTCCCGTGAACGCCTGACCAGCGTCGGCCGAATCGATCGCAAGCGCGCGTGAAGGGGAGACGATCCCTCACGCGCGTCTGCGTTTCAGGACGGAAACCAAAACCGGAAACCCCACCCGGGTTGACCCGCCGGCTGACAGAACCACCGGGGTCGACCGGAGCCGCCTGCGTTTCAGGACGGAAACCCCACCGGGGTTGACCGGTGCGGTCAGGGCTCTCTCGCTTCGCGCACGAGCGACGTCATCAGCGCAGCCGCGCTGCGATGCCGAAGGTTCGGCGCCACCTGACCGCCCCAGAGCCCCGAGAGCTCCGTGCGCGCGGCGACACCGGCCGGCTCGTCACCGAGCCCCCTGATCGCTCGCTTCAGCTGACCGGCGAACCAGCCCTGGAGCGGATACGCGCCGAGCTCGCCGTCGCGGCCCGCCATCTCGCGCGTCCATCGATTCGCGATCCCGCGGGCGAGCCTCCCAGAGAGGCTGCGCGTGAGCGTCGTGTGGTACGCGCCCTCGCCGAAGAGCGCCGCGCGGTGCTCGGGCGTCGCAGCCGACTCCTCGCACGCGAGGAACGCCGTCCCGAGCTGCGCACCGCTTGCACCCAGCGCGAGCGCCGCGCGCACGCCGCGTCCATCGATGATCCCACCGGCGGCCACGACCGGCGCCTTCACGCGATCGGCGACCAGCGGCGTGAGCGCGAACGTGCCCATCAGCGAGTCCTCCGCCCGCGCGAGGAACGACGGCCGATGACCGCCGGCCTCGGCTCCCGTCGCGACGATCACGTCGACGCCGGCATCGTCGAGCGCGCGCGCCTCCGCGACCGTCGTTGCGGTCCCCACGGTGACGATGTCCCGCGCCCGGCACGCGCGCAGCACGTCCGCGGACGGCACACCGAACACGAAGCTGAACACCGGCGGGCGCGCCTCGAGCACGGCCTGCACCTGATCCTCGAATCGATGGCCCACCTCGCGCGGCGCCGGCGGCGCCGGCATCGCGACACCGAGCTCCTCGAAGTACGGCGCGAAGAGGCGACCGACGCGCGCGAGCTCCGCGTCGTCGAAGTCGAGCCCTCCCGGATCCTCGTTCGACACCCAGAGGTTCAGCGCGAACGCCCCCGAGGTGAGCGCGCGGATCTCCCGCGCGATCGCGAGGATCCCGTCTGGATCGAGCACGTGCGCGCCGTACGAGCCCAGGCCGCCGTGATCGGCGACGATCGCCGCCAGTCGCGCAGTCGAGAGGCCGCCGCCGAACGGTCCTTGCACTAGCGGATGCGCGATGCCGAGCCGTCGCGCCGCGTCTGTCTTCGTCATGGCGCTGAACCCTAGGGCTCCCGCTCACCGATGGCAGCCCGACTCAGAATCGGCTCGCTCCGTGGGCCAGCGCTCCTGCCGACGACTCACTCCGAGCGCCACGGGCCGGCGCGCATGATGCGCGGGATCTTCACGCCGCGGCCGCGCAGCGCCTCCGAGATCGCGGTGATCGTGGACGCGAGGACGAAGGGCAGCAGGAACAGGAGCACGCCGAGGACGAACGACATCGGAGACCTCTTCTGGTCGCGCCACCGCGGCGCTGCGACACCACACAGCAACCCGCGCGCCACTCGAGATCCCGCGAAGAACACCCGCGAAGCGTGCCTCTCGCGCACGCTGTCCCGCGGGACGTGAACCGTGCTGCACGGACGACGGGCGTCGTCGGCGCGTCATCCCAGCTGCGCGAACGCCAGCTCGATCAGCTCGCACGCGGCTCGGATGCGCGGCACGCGCGCCGCGTCCGGATGCACCGCGAGCCACACGTCGCGCGCAGGGAGCGCCGGTGTCTGCAGGCGCGCGAGGTCGGGCACGCGCCGCGCGAACGACACCGGGAGCACGCCCGCCGCCTGACCGTGCTCGACCGCGCCGAGCACGCTGCCGACGCTGGTGGTGCGGAGCACGATGTCCGCGCGCGGCAGGATCGCGCGCACCGAGTCGGTCTCGGGGACCGCCGTCAGCGCCGCGCCGTACTCGACCAGCGGCAAGCCCTCGCCGTCCCCGGGCGCCGCGGCGTCGATGCCGACGCGCTCCAGCAGCGCGCGGTGCGCGAACACCGCGAGCTCGAGCCGCGCGAGACGCTTCCGCTTCAAGCCCTCTTCGGTGGGCTCGGTGAGCCGGATCGCGACGTCGGCGTCTCCCCGCGCGAGATCGAGCACCGTGGGCGTCGCGAGAAGCTCGAGCACGAGGCCGGGGTGCTCTGCGCGCATCGCGCCGATCGCCGGCGCGAGCACGTGCGCCGCGATCACGTCGACGGTGCTCACGCGCACCACGCCCTGCGGTCGCGCCGCGCTCTCGCCGAGCTCGCGGTGCGCCGCCAGGAGCTCGGCGTCCAGCCGCTCGGCCATCGCGACCAGGCGCGCGCCGGCGTCGGTCGGGACGCGACGTCCCTTGTTCACGCGGAAGAGCTTCTGCGCGAGCGCCGCCTCGAGCGCGCCGATGCGTCGCGAGACCGTCGCGGGATCGACGCGCAGCGCCTTCGCCGCGCGCTTGTTCGAGCCGGCCCGCGCGACCGCGAGCAAGATCCGGAGATCGTCCCAGACGAGCGCGCTGCGTTCCATGCAATCCCGGCGTGCAGGGATGCAGCTGCCAGCCCTGGCCCGCGTGCCTCAGGCTCCGCTCATCCCACGCACGAGGAGGCTCGCATGACTCTGCACGCGGCGCAGGCATCTCCCGACGACATCGCGACGAAAGATCGCGCGCTCGCGATCACGACCGCCGACGGCGCGACGCTCGGCGCGCACGAGCACCCGGCGCGCGATGCCCGCGGCGTCGTGGTGATCCTGGGCGCGATGGCGACGCCCTCGCGCTTCTACGCGCGCTTCGCGGAGCATCTCTCGAAGCGCGGGCTCACCACGATCCGCTTCGACTACCGGGGCGTGGGCGCGTCACGCGCTGGCGCGCTGGCGCGTGAGCGCGCGGGGATCCTCGACTGGACGGAGCGCGACGTCGAGGGTGTGCTCGCGTCGGTGCGGCGGCGTCACGCCGGGCTGCCGCTCGTGCTCGTCGGTCACAGCCTCGGCGGGCAAGCCTTCGGCATCGCACCGAGCGCGCACACGGCGGACGCGCACGTGCTCGTCGCCTCGCAGAGCGGCTGGGTCGGGCACTGGCCGGGCGTCGCGCGGGTGCGGATGGAGCTGACGTGGCGCTTGCTGATCCCGTCGCTCACGCGCGCCTACGGCTACCTTCCGGGCTGGAGCGGCATCGGCGAGGACGTGCCCGCGCGGGTGGTCCGCGAGTGGGCGCGCTGGTGCACGACGCCGGGCTACGTGACGGGCGCGCTCCCGCGCGAAGCGCTGCGCTACGCCGACGTGCGGGGCCCCGTCCTCGCGTGGAGCTTCTCCGACGACGACTACGCGCCGCGCGGCAGCATCGCGGAGCTCCTCTCGTGGCTCACGAGCGCGCACGTCGAGCACCGCGCCGTGCGCGCGGGCGACGCGGGCCTGCCGCGCATCGGGCACTTCGGCTTCTTCCGCGAGCGCAGCGCGGCGCTCTGGGACGAGACCGCCGACTGGATCCTCGCGCGCCTCGCGTCGCCGGCATGACCGCTACAGATTCGAGCTGCCGTCGCGGAACGACGCCGCAGCGATCTCTTCTTCGCGCGGGCCCTCGTAGCGCAGCACGTAGAGGCCGTTGCGGGCGTCGACGAGGTAGACGAGGCCGTCCTGCACGACGGGGTAGCTCCAGCCCATCACGTGCGCCGCGGACAGCAGCGGGTCCTCGACGTCCACGCGCGCGAGCGGCTCGGGCAGAAACGCCGCGAGCTCGGTCGGCCGCGCGGGATCGGAGATGTCGATCGCGCGCAGCCCGCCGGCGTACCAGCTGACGAGCGCGACGTTCTCGAGCGGGGTCGGGTTGTGCGCGGTGAACACCGCCTCGGTGCACGCGCCGGGCTGGTTCTCCGCGAGGCGCAGCTCGCCCATCGGGACGATGCGATCGGGGCTCGAGACGTCGAGCACGCGCATCCAGCCCCACGGGCAGCCATCGCCGAGCGGCGTGGGATAGACCTCGTCGGTCGTGATCGCGATCGCGCGCCCCGGCACCGGCACGAAGCTGTGCGCCGCCGCGGGGTAGGGCGGCGCGGGATCGTGGATCGCGGTGGTGCGGATCACGGGATCGACCGCGCCGCTCGCGAGCTCGGACGTATCGAGCAGCAGGAACCCCGCGCCGGTGTGCGCGACGTAGCCGGTGCGGCCGTCGTCGGAGATCGAGATCGAGTGGATCTCGTCCGCGTAGCGATCGTCGATCGGATGATCGAAGGTCGCGAGCAGGCGCGCCGGCCTGCCGCCGGGACGGATCTCGTAGACGACGAGCGCCGGCGGGCCGGGCGGCGTCGTCAGGTAGAGCAGCGAGCGCTCGGGGTCCGCAGGATCGCGCCACAGGAACATCTCGTGGGCGTCGGGCAGGAGCGGGATCGTCTCGAGCAGCGCCGGCGCATCGGGCACTGCGATGTCGTAGATGCGCAGCGCGCCCGCGTCGGCGGGCGGCATCGCGCACGCGTGCGAGTCCGGATAGCAGTGCATCTCGATCACGACGAGCACGTCCGACTCCGGCACCACGCGCAGCTCGCGCATGCTGTGCCCCGGCGTCCCCGCGATCGTTGCACGCACCTCGGGCCGCGCCGGATCGGCCACGCTCACGACCAGCACGCCGGGCGTGTCGTTGCGCGCGCCGACGTACGCCCACTCACCGTCGAGCGCGAGGCCGGCATTCATCCCCCGCGCGCCGAGATCGGAGTGGCCGACCACGACGAAGCGACCCGGCAGCGGCGCCGCGTCGACTGGCACGCGCGCGTCCGGCCGCGAAGCGTCGAGACCGGCATCGAGCGCGGCGTCGAGCCCCCCGTCGACCGCCAACGACGGCGACGCGCACGCGGCGAGCATCGACCCGAGCGCGACGAGAGCGACGCGGTGCATGGCGCCCAGTGTACCCAGGCGCCGCACCGAGCGAGCGCTGAGCGATCAGACGCTCATGATGTCGGGCTTCAGCGAGTACGCGATCGCGAGGACGTCCTTCTGCGTCTCGTCGTCGATCCGGTGCTCGCGCAGGACGCCCATGATGTCGTCGACGACCGCCAGGAACTCGGCCGCGCTGACGTTCATCCCGCGATGCGCGTCGAGCATCGAGCGGCCGGTGTACTGCTGCGGTCCGCCGCTGCCGGCCTCCAGGAACGCGCACGTGTGCTTCTTGATCGTCGCGAGCCGGTCGGGTGTCTCGAGCAGCGGGCGATAGCGCGCGTTGATCACCGGGTTCGCCATGTGCGCGGTGACGATGTCGTCGACCAGCGCGCTGATGCCGGGCGACGCGCCGAGGCGCTCGAAGAGAGACTTGTCGTTCATCATCGTGTTTTCCTTTGTTTTGAAGCGGTTCGGAGCGAAAGTAGACCGGTCGGTTTAGAAGCGAACAGAAAGAAGCGCGCTCGAGGAGCCCGCCTCGAATCAGGCGGTCGTCGAGGTCTCAGCGGTCGAGCGGAAGTAGAAGTCGAGCATCTGCCGCAGCGGCGCGGGGTCGCGGCGCAGGCGCGTCCGGAGCGCGGCGCCTTCCCAGCAGTTGATCAGCAACTCCGCCATCTCCTGAGGGTTGGTGCCGGGCGGTAGATCGCCGCTCCGAACCGCTTCCTCGAGGCAGCAGCCGATGCGGCTGGCGATCTGCGAGAAGCAGGACTCGACCTTCTTGCGGAACACGTCGCTCACGCCCGAGAGCTCCTGTCCGAGGCCTCCGAGCAGACAGCCGAGATAGCCGTCGCCCCGATACTTCTCCTCCGTGAGCTCGAAGAACCGGCGCACGCGCTGGAGCGGCGGCAGCGCGTCGTCGCCGAGGCACAGGTCGAGCGCGCCGTGGACATCCTGCATGTAGAGGTCGATCACCTGCAGCGCGAAGTCCTCTTTGCTCTCGAAGTGATAGTAGAACGAGCCCTTCGGGATCGCGGTCGCCTCGAGGACCGCGGCGATGCCGAGGTGGTGATAGCCCTGCTTCAAGAGCATCGACATGCCCATCTCGAGCAGCTGCTGTTTGGTCGTGTTCGCCATGCGCGAGGCCGAGTAGACCGATCGGTCTAAGAAAAGACTGCGCCACCGACCCCTGCGGGGTCAAGGCGCGCGCTTGCGCGATCGCGCGACCTCGTCACAATGCCGATCGTCATGCGTCTCGGATCTTCGCGCACCACGACGACCACCACCCGCTGCGGCGGGCCGGTGATCGTGCGCGCGTAGTCGAGAGACGCAGCAGACCACGATCGAACCGACCCCCCGCCCGGCGCGAGGGGTCGAGGCGTGGTGCATCGATCCGATCGCGTTCGGGCTCCGACCACGAGGAGAACGACGATGGACCACGAGAACGATCACCGCGCGATCGCGCGCAAGCTGGACCTCGTGCACTTCCAGGAGGAAGCGCCCGGCATGGTCTTCTGGCACCCGCGCGGGCTCGCGATGTACCGCGTGCTCGAGGAGGCGCAGCGCGCGCACGTGCGCGCCGAGGGATACGAGGAGGTGCGTACGCCGCAGGTGATGCGCCGCGCGATCTGGGAGGCGAGCGGGCACTGGCAGCACTTCTCGGACGGCATGATGCGGATCGACGGCGGGGAGCTCGAGAGCGCGCTCAAGCCCGTGAGCTGTCCGGGGCACGTCGAGATCGTGAGGCGCATGTCGCCATCGTTCCGCGATCTGCCGATCCGGCTCGCGGAGCTCGGCGTGGTGCATCGCGACGAGGCGAGCGGCGCGCTCCACGGCCTGATGCGGCTGCGGCAATTCTCGCAGGACGACGGGCACGTCTTCTGCGCGGAGGCGCAGGCCGAGGACGAGCTCGTGCGCTTCCTCGAGGGCGTGCGGCCCTTCTACGCGAGCTTCGGCTTCCGCGAGCTCGACATCGCGCTCTCGCTGCGGCCCGACGATCGCGCGGGCGACGACGCGGGATGGGATCGCGCCGAGGCGATCCTCGCGCGCGCGCTCGAGCGAGCCCGCGAGCCGCACCGCGTGCAGCCCGGCGCCGGCGCGTTCTACGGACCGAAGATCGAGATCGCGCTGCGCGATCGCGCGGGGCGCGTGTGGCAGTGCGGGACGATCCAGATGGATCTCGTGATGCCCGTGCGCTTCGACCTCCGCTACGTCGACGCGGGCGGCGACAAGCGCGGCATGGTGATGCTCCATCGCGCGCTCTACGGCAGCCTCGAGCGCTTCCTCGGGATGCTGCTCGAGCACCACGGCGCAGCGCTGCCGGCGTGGCTCGCGCCGGAGCAGATCGCGGTGCTGCCGGTGTCGCGCGCGCAGCACGACGTCGCGCAGGAGCGTGCCCGGCGGCTGCGCGAGGACGGGGGCCGGGTGTCGCTCGACG
>JALYRN010001029.1 GCA_030855295.1 Myxococcota bacterium
GCGATCACCTGGTCGAGCGGTCCCGCGAGACCGAGCACCGCGCGCGCGCGGCCGCGGGTCGCGGCGCTGACTGCCTGCACGAGCTCCGCGATCCCGTGCGGCGCCTGCACGCCGATGACGCCGTTCCACCAGTGCGCGACGACGCCGACGATCTCACCGCGCTCGAGCGCCGCGGCCCAGGTGCCCTCGCGCATGCGCCCCGCGTCCGCGAGGCCGGCCGCGCGCAGGTTGGAGCGCAGGAACATCGATGCGTCCGCATGCTTCGCGAGGAAGGCCTCGGCGAGCGGCTCGTCGCCGGGCGCGAGCAGGCGGACGTCGATCATCGAGCGGCCCTCGAGAGCGAGCGCGCGCGATCACTCGTCGGGATGGTTGCGCGCCCAGTACGAGATCAGCGCGTTGTCGTCGACGATGCGCGAGTGGTAGTGGCCCCAGATGTCGGTGACCATCACGCACGCGCCCTCGGAGAGCTTCGGCGTCAGGTAGATCGCGTAGTAGTCGGCGCCGCTGCCGTCGTCGACGGGGCCGAGCTTGTCGAGGCGCTTTCCGGTGACCGGCGAGAGCAGCTCGCAGCGCGTTCCGACCGGGATGTCGACCACCCCCGTCTTGCGGCGGTCGCCGTGGATCGGCGAGAGGTGCACCAGGCCCTCGTGGCCGTTCGCGCGGACCTTCAGCGTGACGGGCGAGTGGCCGTCGAAGACTTCGCTCGCGCCGGGGTCGGTGCAGAGACCGACGAGGCTCTCGCCGTCCGGTCCGAAGGCCTGCGTCACGACGACGGTCACACCGCCCGCGACCGGAACGAGGCTGTCGCGCCGGGTCTCGAGGTCACCCTCGACGGTCAAATTCTGCTCGTCGATGTGCTTGCGATCGACCATGGCGGGCTCCTCGACCGCGGGGTTGAGCGAAGCGCGGTGAGTCCCGCATACCACGGCCGGTGACCGAAGGTCGATGCTCGCGGCGCTGACGCAGCGCGCCATTCGCGGCGCGTCTCTCCTACGCAGTGCGTCGTGGCGCAGCCCGTGCTGCGCGCGGCGGTCCACGCGCGCTTCGAAGCGCGCACCGCAAGGGAGTGAGCAGATGCAGATCCGTGAGCACGAGCTGATGCAGTTCGAAGCGCTCGGTCAGATCGACGACGCGCGCATCGAGTCGCTGTCGCGCACCTGGGCTCGGCCGAGGGCGGCGAAGGCGCCGCGGACGGCGCTCAGCCGCTCGATGCCGGAGCTCGAGCAGCTCGCGCTGCCGGCAGAGGGATGGGGTCCGCGGCTCGCGTGAGCCCTTCGATCGCGGTGTGTCCCGCTGCCGCAGTGAGCGGCGCTCGTGGCACGACGCCTCGCCCTTTTTCGCACGGTCCCGTGACGCAGCGCGGCGCGCGGGGCCTGGGGGGAGGCGTCGTCAGTCCTCGATCAGGTTGTCGATCTGGCTCTTCACCTTCGCGTACCGGCGGAGGTAGTCGGTGTGCTCGGCGCGGAAGGTCTGGATGAGCCGGCGCTCCTGGGCCTTGGTCGCGAGCTCCCCGGTCAGGGAGCGGACGGCGGCGAGCAGGTGCTCGGGCTTCTCGAACGGACGGATGACGCCGTCGACCTGTCCGCGCTCGATGCGGTCGATGCGGCCCTCGGGCCCGGGCGAGTGATAGAGCAGGCCGAGCAGCTCGCTGCGCTCGGCCTGCAGCGTCTTGATCACCATCGAGCCGCGCAGGTCCGGCAGCTCGTCGCGCGCGACGATGATGTCGATGCGCTCGCGCGAGCCGCGATCGAGCGCCGCGCCACCGCTCGTGTCTCCGAGGACCTCCCAGCTCTCGCTCTTCACCAGCGGCGCGAGCCCGTTGAGGAACTCGCCGTCGCCGTCGACGAAGAGCACCTTGGGGCGCATCGGCGGCGCCGCCATCGAGAGGTCGGCGTAGACGCGGCGCGCGAGCTCGAGGATCACCTTGAACGACTCGTTGAGCACCGCGCGGATCTCGCGGTGGAACTCGCCGCCTTCGTCGCGCGCCTTGTAGCGCGCGGCCGCGAGCTCGACCGTCTGCCGCATGTGCTCGACCTGATCGGGCGTCTTCTCGATCACGTCCTGCACGCCGAGGCGCAGCGCGGCGATCGCGCCCTCGTAGGAGCGGCGCCCGTTCATCAGCACGACGCCGGTCTGTCGCGAGCGATCACGGACGAACCGGATCAGCTCGAGACCGCCGCTGGGTGTGTCGACGTCGAGGTCGATCAGCGCCGCGGGGAAGAACTTCTGAGTGACGTACGTGTGCGCCTCGGCGCTCGAGCGCGCCGCCGTGCACACGAATCCCTTCTGATCGAAGAAGCGCCGCAGACCCTCGCGGTCGCGGTCGTTCGAGTCGACGATCAGCAGCTCCTCGCCCGCCATGCTTTCTCCTGATGCTTCTTCGAAACGGTCGTGCGCTCGCTCAGCGCGAGAACGGCACCTGGAGCGGGAACTCGTCGACGCCCTCGGGAGGACGCGGCAGCCGCCAGCCCGCGACCTGACGCTGCAGACACGCGCCGAGCGAGTCGCGCCCCGTCGTGTTGCGGTCGATGGTGGCCCCGCGCACCTCGCCGGAGCCCGTGATGGTGAAGCCGATCAAGACGATGCCGCGCACCGCCGACTGATCGACGCGCGTCTCGTGATCGAAGCACGACTGCGCGCGGCGCAGGTAGAATTCGCGGATGTGGCGGCCGACGTGCGACGCGTAGGCGTCCTCGAGGACCTCCTGCTCGGACGGGCCGCCGGCGCCGGCGCGATCCCAGTCGACCGGAGGCGTGCTGCCGGAGCCGGTCGCGGTCCCGGAGCCGGTCGCGGTCTCGGACCCGGTCGCGGTCTCGGACCCGGTCGCGGTCTCGGAGCCGGTGGTGGT
>JALYRN010000195.1 GCA_030855295.1 Myxococcota bacterium
CTCGAGGCGCGCGCCGCCGACGACGCGGCGCGCGCCCCGCACCGCATCACCGCCGCGCTCTTCTCGGTCTCGCCGAACGGTCTCGCAGGCGCCTGACCGGCAGGGGCGCCGCTCCGAGGCCGCCCGGCACTCGAGCGCGCAGCGCTCAGCGTCGCTTCGAGACGCCGACGTGGAACGAGCTGGGGTCGAGCGGCGCGGCGCCGAAGTCGGTCTCGTGCGCCACCGACACGAACGCGTCGAGCTCCGAGATGAAGCCCTGCGCCGGCGGCAGCACGGTGCGGGTCGGCTTCGCCGGCTCGGTCGCGAGGTGCAGCCCGACCACGAGCGCGACGTCTCTCGCCGACACCTTCGGATCGATCCGCGCGAGCACGCGCTCGAGCTCGCTCGCGAGCGCCTCCGCGCCCTGCATGCGCCGGCTCGGATCGCGCTCGAGCACGCTGAGCACGAGCTGATCGACCTCGGCCGGGATCCGCGGGTTGATCGACGACGGCCGCGGCACCGCACACTGCGCGACGCGCTGCACCGTCTGCGCGTCGTCGTCGGCCTGGAAGAGGCGCCGCCCGCACAGCATCTCCCAGAGCACGATGCCCGCCGCGAACACGTCGATCTGCGGCGTCGTCGGCTGCTGCTCGATGATCTCGGGCGCCAGGTAGCCGAGCTTGCCGCCGAGCATTCCGCCGCCGAGCTGCGTCTCGTGCACGTTCGCGTCGGCGAGACCGAAGTCCGCGAGCTTCACCGCGCCGGTCTTGCTCAAGAGCAGGTTGTGCGGTGAGACGTCGCGGTGGACGATCCCCAGCGGCACCCCCGACGCGTCGACCGCTTGGTGCGCGTACGCGAGCGCCCGCGCGAGCTCGCGCGCGATCCACAGCGCGGTCGCGACCGGCATGCACGCGCCGCGCGCGTGCGCTCGATCGAGGATCGCCTTGAGCCCCGTTCCGTCGACCAGCTCCATCACCATGATGAAGCTCCCGCC
Organism: Myxococcota bacterium; assembly: GCA_030855295.1. Classification (GTDB taxonomy): domain Bacteria; phylum Myxococcota_A; class Polyangia; order Polyangiales; family Sandaracinaceae; genus Sandaracinus. Next base: position 974 of record JALYRN010000195.1, read on the forward strand.
GATCACGCGGCCGTCGTAGACCCGCACGATGTTCGGATGACGCAGCTGCATCCCGAGCCGCGTCTCGTCCTCGAACATCGACCGATAGAGCTCCTGCGAGGCGAGCTCGGGCAGCACGCGCTTGAGCGCGACCGGGTGCGAGTCGCCTCCGTCGAAGTGCGCGAGCCCCTTCCACACCTCGGCCATGCCGCCGGCCGCCAGGCGCTGCATCGGCGCGTAGCGCGTCGGCGCGCGCCGCAGCTTCGTCGAGATGCGTGAGTTGTCGACGGCCACGGCAGCAGCGTCACCGAGCGCGCCCTCGCGCGTCAATGGCGCCGAGACTATGCTGCGCGCCGTCATGACCGACCCCGTCTCCGCCGAGCTCTTCCGCCGCGCCCAGGAGCGCTTCCCCGGGGGCGTGAATTCGCCGGTGCGCGCCTTCCGCGCCGTGGGCGGCACGCCGGTCTTCGTCGACCGCGCCGAGGGCGCGTACGTCTGGGGCGCCGACGGAACGCGCTACGTGGACTACATCGGATCGTGGGGGCCGATGATCCTCGGCCACGCGCACCCCGCGGTGGTCGCCGCGGTGCAGCAGGCGATGACGCGCGGCGCGAGCTACGGCGCGCCGACCGCGCAGGAGACCGAGCTCGCGGACCTCGTCGCCGAGCTCGTTCCGTCGATCGAGATGATGCGCTTCACCTCGAGCGGCACCGAGGCCGTCATGGGCGCGCTCCGGGTCGCGCGCGGCTTCACCGGGCGCGATCTCGTCGTGAAGTTCGAGGGCTGCTACCACGGCGGCGCCGACTATCTGCTGGTGAAGGCCGGCAGCGGACTCGCGACCTTCGGGGTGCCGACCAGCGCGGGCGTGCCCGCGTCGATCGCGAGCACCTGCGCGGTCTTGCCGTACAACGACACCGCGGCGCTCGAGCAGCTCTTCGCCGAGCGCGGCGCCGAGATCGCCGCTGTGATCCTCGAGCCGGTCGTCGGCAACATGGGGACCGTCCCGCCGTCGCGCGCGTTCCTCGACGCGCTGCGCGCGGTGACGACGAAGCACGGCGCGCTGCTCGTCTTCGACGAGGTCATGACCGGCTTCCGCCTCGCGAAGGGAGGCGCGCAGGAGCGCTTCGGCATGCGCCCCGACCTCACGACGCTCGGCAAGATCGCGGGCGGCGGGCTCCCGCTCGGCGTGTACGGCGGACGCCGCGAGATCATGGAGAAGGTGGCGCCGCTCGGCCCCGTCTACCAGGCCGGCACGCTCAGCGGAAATCCGCTCGCGGTCGCCGCCGGCCTCGCGACCCTGCGCCTGCTCCAGAGCGAGCCCGGGTTCTACGATCGTCTCGAGCGCGCGAGCGCCGAGCTCGAGGCGATCCTGCTCGAGGCGGCGAAGGCGTCGAAGTCGCCGGTGCGAATCCAGCGGACCGGATCGATGCTCACGCCGTTCTTCGTGGACGGAGAGGTCCGCTCGTGGGACGAGGCATCCCGCTGCGACACCCAGGCGTTCGGTCGATGGCACCGAGCGATGCTGGACAACGGGGTCATGTGGCCCCCTGCTCAGTTCGAAGCGGGGTTCGTCAGCATCGCTCACGACGCGACCGCGCTACAGCTCACCGCAAGGGCCGCGAACGCCGCCTTTGCGGCCGTGTAACACCGCGTATTTCCTCGGGAAACTGCGCCGCGATGGCCTCTCGCGGCCATCCTTGACCCCCCCGAACGGCCATGCTAAATGGCGCGCGCCGTCGGGCCTAGGACCTCTTCGATGTTGTTGGGACCCGCCGAGCGCAAGCAGCTCAGGACCGCCGGACGCGTGGGCTCGATCGGGATCGAGCTCGTGATTGCGACCCTCGTCGGCTACACCGCCGGCGTCTGGCTCGACGGAAAGCTCGGAACCGCCCCTTACCTCACGCTCGCCGGACTGGTCCTCGGCATCGCCGCCGGCTTCAAGGGCCTCTTCGACCTCACGAAGAAGATCAAGCTCGACGAGCTCTGAGACCGCGCAGATGGAACGCCGCATCATCGACACGATCACGATCTGGACGGGCGCCGTCGCGCTCCCGCTGATCGTCCTCGCGTACCTGAGCGGCGGCGTCGAGCGCGCGTCGGGCGCGGCCGCGGGCGCATCGCTCGCGTTCGTGAACTGGCTGGTGCTGCGCTGGGTGATGGCCGGGCTGGTGCGCCGCCACGGCGGTGCTGCGCTGCCGGGCGGGCAGGCGGTCGGTCAGGGCACGCTGATGGCCGTGCTGGTCGCGAAGATCGGGTTCGTGCTCGCCGGCGCGGCGGTGATGCTGCGCGTGTTCGAGCCGACGGGGCTCGTGATCGGCGTCAGCGCGCTGGTGTTGGGGATGTTCGGCGGCGCGCTCCACGCGCACTGGTCGCCGACGCCTCCTTTCAGGTCCGGTTCGTCGCCGCTCGTCGCCGAGGCCGACGCGATCGCAGGCGAGAGGGATTGAGCGATGCCGCACGGCGAGTCGTGGTTCACCCTGTTCTTCCGCGGGACGTTCCTCTGGGACAGCGTCGTCGCGCTGGTCATGGCCATCAACGGCGTGACCGGTGAGCCCGACTCGCTCCTCGCCGACGAGACCGGCTACGTCGGTCACGTGTTCAGCGCGCTGTTCATCCTGCTGGTGCTCGCGACCTTCGCGTTCGTGTCGTTCCAGAAGGTGAAGGCGACGCAGGATGCGATCGTCCCCGAGGCGAAGCTGACGATCCGCACCTTCGTCGAGCTCCTCGTCGGCGCGGCCTACTCGCTGATGAGCGACATCATGGGACCGAAGCCGGCGCGCTTCTTCCTGCCGCTGATCGGCACCGCCGCGTTCTTCATCCTGTTCTCGAACGTGCTGGGGCTGGTCCCCGGGTTCACGCCGCCGACCGACAACCTCAACACCACGCTGGCGCTCGCGCTGGTGGTGTTCGTCGCGACCCACTACTACGGCATCAAGGAGAACGGCTTCAACCACGTGAAGCACCTCTTCGGGCCGGTCGTGTTCGACCCCAAGAGGCCGATCACGATCCTCGCGATCCCGCTGATGCTCCTGATGTTCTTCATCGAGGTCATCAGCCACATCGCGCGCCCGATCTCGCTGTCGATTCGTCTGATGGCCAACATGGTCGCGGACCACCTCGTGGTCGGCGCGTTCCTGTCGATCATCGCGTTCGTGCTGCCGGTGCCGGTGATGGTGCTGGGCACGCTCGTCGTCGTCGTGCAGACGCTGGTGTTCTGCGTGCTGTCGACCGTCTACATCGGCCTGGCGATCCAGCACGACGAATCGCACTGACATGGTTCGGCCGCTCATGAGAGCGGCCTCTCGGAGAAGAGAGAGAGTTCCGGTCGGCAAGCCACTGCTGTGCTTGCGCCTGCCGGGGTTCGCAGGAGGCACGTTCGTCATGAAGAAGAAGCTGCTCGGTCTGGTTTCGTTTCTCGCCACCTTCGCGATCACCGCCACGGCGTTCGCGCAGGATGCGGCCAGCAACGAGTACGATGTCGCCACCGCGAAGGCGTGGGCGGCTGGCATCGCGATCGCGGTCGCCGCGCTCGGTGGTGCGCTCGGTCAGGGCAAGGCGGCCGCCGCTGCGCTCGAGGGCATCGCCCGCAACCCGAACGCGTCGGGCAAGCTGTTCGTCCCGATGATCCTCGGGCTCGCGCTGATCGAGTCGCTCGTGATCTACGCCCTGCTGATCGCGGGCGGGTTCATCGGGCCGCTCGGCGGCTGATCGTCGCTGTCGTCTCGTCGCGCCGAGCCGGCCCTCCGTGAGGAGGTGCCGGCTCGTCGTGTTCCGTCAGTGGGCAGGGCTGCAGCGTGCGCGATGCACTCTGCAACATTGACCGGCTCGAACCGCGTTCGATATAGTCGGCACATTCGGGCTCGGGGGGGCGACCGATCGCTGCCGCTCCGTCCGAGCATGTCGGATCATCGCCGCCATCCACGTTTCGATCTCCGCCGCCGCGTGTGGTGCGAAGGAGATCACTACACGGTCTGGCTGCAGACGGTGAACGCGAGCGAGCTCGGCCTGCAGCTCCGCACGTCGATCCCGCCGCCGCCCGGCACGCGGCTGCGCCTCTCGCTCGAGGACGCCGGCGGCGGACGCGTGGTCGCCGAGGCCGAGGTCGTGTGGGCGCGCGCGGGGCGGGGGCGTGGCGCCATGGGCCTGCGGATCCTCTCGTTCGCCGAGGGGCAGGAGCTCTGGCGCGAGATCGTCCGCGCGACGCTGCAGACCGAGCGCGCCGCCGACGAATGACGCCGCTCTGGCCGCCGGAGGGTTGTGGCCGCATACTGCGGACGCATGGACGGCTCCTTCCCTGGATCGGACCCGAGCGGAGACGAGACCTCCGATCTGCTCGCGCGCGCCAAGGCCGGCGATCCCGCGCCGCGCTCGGTCGAGGCGGCACGCGGCGCGCAAACGGGACGGGGTCGGATGCTGGTCCTCGGCGTCGTCGGCCTGCTGCTGATCGGCGCGGTCGCCGTGCTGCTGGTCGGCGGCACCGAAGAGTCGTCGCCTTTCGTCTACTCGCTGATGGTCGAGGAGGTCGTCACGCGGCCGAGCGACCACCTCGGCCGGACGCTGCGCGTCGAAGGGCAGCTGCAGAACGGCTCGGTGCTCTTCCGCGAGGATCCGTGTGAGTGGCGCTTCGTGCTCGAGCGCGAGGGGCAGTCGATGCCCGTCGAGTTCCCGCAGTGCGTGGTGCCCGACACGTTCCGTGACGGGATGGGGATCGCGGTCGTGGTCGAGGGGGAGCTGCGCGAGGACGGATCGTTCCTGGCGTCGCAGGTGATCCCGCGGTGTCCGTCGCGGTACGAGATGGAGCAGCGCGAGCAGGCCGGCGAGGTCATGCCGCACCCGCCCTCTTGAGGAGCCGGCGGGTGCGTGCGCTCTCGGTCGGGGCGGCGGATTGACGTCGAGGTCGGGGCGCGCGTAGAACGGCGGCCGTGGAGCCGGGCGAGATCGTGATGGACGGCGACGCGATCGCGCGGACCGTGCGGCGTCTCGCGCACGAGATCGTGGAGCGGGCGCGCGGGACGGAGCGGCTGGCGCTGGTCGGGATCCGCCGGGGCGGGGTGCCGCTCGCGGCGCGGATCGCGGCGGCGATCGCGGACGCGGAGGGCTTCGAGGTGCCGGTGGGGAGCGTGGAGATCGCGCTCTATCGCGACGATGCGGCGACGGCCCTGCCGGATCCGAAGATCGGTCCGAGCCGCATCGACTTCGACGTGAGCGCTCGCGAGGTCGTGCTGGTCGACGACGTGATGCAGACCGGACGCACGGTGCGCGCGGCGATCGACTGTCTGCTCGACTACGGTCGGCCGCGCCGCATCTGGCTCGCGGTGCTGCTGGACCGCGGCGGGCGGGAGCTGCCGATCGCGCCGGACTTCGTCGGGTCCGCGGTGCAGGTGCCGCCCGGCTGGCGCCTCGAGGTCCACGCCGATCGCGCCGCCTGCGTGCCGAGGGAACCCGCGTGACGCAGCCCTACCGCCACCGGCACCTGCTCGGGATCGAGGGGCTCGAGACCCAGGACGTCGAGCAGATCCTCGATGCCGCCGAGGTCTTCTACGAGGTCTCGCGGCGCCCCGTCCGCAAGGTGCCGACGCTGCGCGGCAAGAGCGTGATCAACCTCTTCTTCGAGGCGAGCACCCGCACCCGCACCAGCTTCGAGCTCGCGGGCAAGCGCCTGAGCGCGGACGTCGTCAACATCTCGGCGTCGACCTCGAGCGTGACGAAGGGCGAGACGCTCCTCGACACGATCCAGACGCTGCAGGCGATGCATCCGGACGTCGTCGTGATCCGGCACTCGGCGTCGGGCGCCGCGCAGTACGCGGCGGAGCGCGTCGCCTGCAGCATCGTCAACGCGGGAGACGGCACGCACGAGCATCCGACCCAGGCGCTGCTCGACGCGTTCACGATCCGCCGCGCGAAGGGCACGCTCGCGGGGCTGACGGTCACGATCTGCGGCGACGTCGCGCACTCGCGGGTCGCGCGCAGCAACGCGATCCTGTTGCGGCTCTTCGGGAGCGAGGTGCGCGTGGTGGGGCCGCGCACGCTGATGCCGAGCGAGGCCGAGACGCTCGGCGTGAAGGTCTTCGATCGCCTGGAGCCCGCGCTCGAGGGCGCGGACGTGGTGATGGTGCTGCGCATCCAGCGCGAGCGGCTCGAGGGCGCGCTGCTGCCGAGCATGCGCGAGTACAGCCGCACCTTCGGCATCGGGCCGCGCACGCTGGCGTTCGCGAAGGACGACGCGATCGTCATGCATCCGGGGCCGATGAACCGCGGCGTCGAGATCGATCCCGCGATCGCCGACGGGCCGCGCAGCGTGATCCTCGAGCAGGTCGAGGCGGGCCTCGCGGTGCGGATGGCGGTGCTCTATCTGCTGGCAGGTGAGGCGGGCGCGGGGCCCGGCACCGCATCGTGAGCGCGCCGGCGATGCGCACCGGGCTCGATCGGATCGCGGCCGGCGACGCGGCGGCGATCGCGCGCGTGCGCGGCAAGACGATCGGCCTCGTCGCGCATCCCGCCAGCGTCGACGCGCGGCTGGTGCACGCGGAGCAGGTGCTGAAGGACGCGGGCGCGCGTATCGCCGTGTACTTCGGGCCCGAGCACGGCTACGGCGGCGAGGCACAAGACATGATCGGCGTGGTGGGCGCGCGCGCGCCCGACGGCGCGGAGATCCACTCGCTCTACGGTGCGACGTTCGACGCGCTCACGCCGCGGCGTGAGCAGCTCGAGGGGCTCGACGCGATCGTCGTCGATCTGCAGGACGTCGGCAGTCGCTACTACACGTTCGTGTGGACGGCGGCGCTGGTGCTGCGCGCGGCGAGCGCCGCGGGGATCGAGACGATCGTGCTCGATCGGCCGAACCCGCTGGGCGGCGTGCGCATGGAGGGCGCGCCGCAGCGCGCGGGATATCGATCGTTCGTGGGGCTCTACGACGTGCCGGTGCGGCACGCGATGACGATCGGCGAGATCGTGACGATGGTCGCGGCGCTCGAGGGCATCGATCGCGCTGCGCTGGAGATCGTCGCGATGGAGGGCTGGGACTCGGCGGCGACGTTCGAGCGCACCGGGCTGCCGTGGGTGCTCCCGTCGCCGAACATGCCGACGCTGGAGACGGCGCGCGTGTATCCGGGCGGCTGCCTGCTCGAGGGCACGAACGCGAGCGAGGGGCGGGGCGCGACGCGTCCGTTCGAGATCGTCGGCGCACCGTGGATCGACGGGCGTGCGCTCGCCGGCGCGGTGCGCGCGGAGGGTGCGGTGCTGCGCCCGCTGACGTTCCAGCCGACGTTCCAGAAGCACGCGAAGGCGATCTGCGGGGGCGTGCAGGTGCACGTGATCGACGACGCACGGTTCGCGCCGTACGCGACGTACGTGCGCATGGTGGCGGCGATGCGCGCGATCGCGGGCGAGCGGTTCGCGTGGCGCACCGAGGAGTACGAGTTCGTCTCGGACCGTCCGGCGATCGATCTGTTGACCGGCGGGCCCGAGATCCGCGAGGCGATCGACGCGGGGAAGGGCGTCGAGCCGCTGCTCGCGCACGGGGAGCGCGAGGTGGCGCGCTTCGCGGAGGCACGTCGCGAGTGGCTGCTCTACCCGCGCTGAGCCGGCCGCCGCGGCTCGCGGGGATCGACGTCGCGCGCGCGCTCGCGTCGGTGCTGATGGTGCAAGGGCACGTGTTCGATGCGTGGGCGTCGGAGGCGGCGAAGGCATCTCGGTGGTACGCGATCGAGCGCGAGCTCCTGCAGTCGCTGGCGCTGCCGGCGTTCCTGGTGCTCGCGGGGGCGTCGCTCGCGCTGCGGGTCGAGGCCGGGATGCGGCGGGGCGAGCGGGCGAGCGAGGTGCGTCGCGTGATCATCCGGCGCGCGCTGTCGATCGTCGCGGTGGGCTACGCGCTGAACGCGGTGTCGGCGCTGCTCGACGGCTGGAGCGGGCCCGAGACCTGGCTGCGCGCCGACGTGCTGCACGTGATCGGGCTCTCGCTCTGCGCGCTCGCGCTCGGGATCCGGGGTGAGGACGCGATCCGGTCGCGCCCGCTGGTGATCACCAGCGCCGTGCTCGCGATCGTGCCGGTCCTGATCTGCCCGTGGGTGTCGCGGTGGTCGGCGGGGATCGAGGGGCCGCTCGGGTGGGTGCTCGGGCTCTTCGTCGACGTGCCGGGGATCACGCGGATGCCGTTCGTGCCGCTGGTCTCGTGGGCGGCGATCGGGGTGCTGGTCGCGCGCGGGATGATCGCGCGGAACCGCGAGGCGCGATCGATCGCGGGGGCGCCCGATCGGATGCTCGTCGCGATGCTCGCGACCGCGATCGCGATCGCGGTCGGCGGCACGCTCGCACAGCGCGCGCTCGTCGAGGCGCTCGGGAGACCGCTCGATCGCGCGCACGTCGGCGTGATCGCGAACGCGGTCCAGCTGGTCGCGCGGGGCGTCGGCG
>JALYRN010001030.1 GCA_030855295.1 Myxococcota bacterium
GGCGCGATCACGCCGTCGTCGACGGTGCCGTCGCAGTCGTTGTCGAGGCCGTCGCAGGTCTCGGGCGCCGGCGCGACCTCGCCCGCGCACGCGCCCCAGGCGCCCGCGACGCACGTCTGCATGCCGGCCATGCACGCGCCGACGTCGGTGCCGCACGCCTGCGTCGTTCCGTCGGTGCACGCGCAACCCGGGTCGACCACGCCGTCGCAGTCGTTGTCGAGCCCGTCGCAGAGCGTCTCGGCGGCCTGGTAGTCGCCGCCGTAGCTCGTCGTGCCGGCGCATGCGATCCATCCCGCCGCGCCGCCGCACGCGCGAACGCTCCCGGCGCACACGCCGAGCGTCAGCGGGCAGTTCGGCGCGACGAGATCGGTCAGCTCGTCGTCGGCGCCGTCGCAGTCGTTGTCCATGCCGTCGCAGACCTCGCCCATCGGCGCGACCTCACCCGCGCACGCGCCCCACGCCGAGTCGACGCAGGTCTGCGTGCCGGGCATGCAGACGCCGACGTCCGAGCCGCACGCCTGGGTCGCGCCGTCGGTGCAGGCGCAGCCCTCGTCGGTGATGCCGTCGCAGTCGTTGTCGGCGCCGTCGCAGGCGGTCTCGTCGCCCTCGTAGTCGGCGCCGTAGTCGGTGGCGTCGCACTCGAGGAATCCGGTCGCGCCGCAGCGCGCGGTCGCGCCGGCGCAGACGCCCTCGGTCAGCGCGCAGCTCGGCGCGCCGACGTCCTCGTCGGTCGCGTCGTCGCAGTCGTCGTCGATCGCGTTGCACGTCTCGGTCGCGGCGGGGCTGACGGCGGGATCGGCGTCGTCGCAGTCCGCGCCCAGCGCGCAGCCGGCGCCGTAGCCGTCGTCGTCGTCGTCGACGCAGGTGGTCCCGCCGCCGTCGGGCGCGTCTGGCATTCCGGTGTCGACCAACCCTCCGTCACCGCCCGGGCCGCTGTCGCGCACCGGTGTGCCGGTGTCTTCGCCGCAAGCCATCAGCGTGGCGATGGCGAGCGTGCAGATCGCAAGTCTTCTCATCGAGCGAGTTCCTCCGCCGCGTCCTACGTCCCCGACATCGGATCGGTTCCCAGGAAGCGGCGCTGTAGGACGCAATCGCCGACGTGAGCTTCAATCGCACGAGCGCGCATGCGTAGAAAAGGCGCGAGCTCGCGCGTTTCAGCCGAAGATCTGCAGCATCAGCTGGAACGACGTCACCGTATAGAAGGCACCCGCGACGAGCAGGAGCGCGGGGACGACCGACTCCGACGGGCGCAGGCGCAGGCCGCGATCGCGATGTGCGGCGCGCGCGCGACGGGAGACTCGGGCCGAGAGCTCGGCGTCGATCGGCGGCGCGGGGAGGCGCGCCAGGTCGCGGGAGAGATGATCGTCGTCGCGGTCGGTCACGAGGGCTCTCCTTCGAGTCGATAGCTTCGCGTGGCGTCGGCGTCGAGGAGCGCGGCGAGCTCGGCGCGGGCACGTGAGATGCGCTTGCGGACCGCGTCCTCGCGGATCCCGAGGACCGCTGCGAGCTGGCGTGCGTCGAGGCCCTCGACGATCGAGAGCAGCAGGACCTCGCGGTGCGCGTCGCCGAGGGCGTCGAAGGCGTCGCTCACGTCGGCCGCGCGCGCTCGGGCGTGCGCATGCTCGTCGGGCGCGAGCGGGCTCTGGGCGAGTGGCTCGAGCGCGAAGCGCTCCTTGCGGCGGAGGTCGAAGACGAGGAAGCGGCGCGCGCCGCGGTGCTTGTTGCGCGCGATGGTGAAGAGCCATGGGAGGAGCTCGCTATCCTCCGCGAGGCGATGCGCGTGGCGTGCGGCAGCGAGCCAGGTCTCCTGGAAGAGATCCTCGGCCTCGATGCGATCACCGGTGAGGCGCGCGAGGAAGAGCCAGATGCGCTGGTGGTGGCGGCGGTAGAGCTCGTCGAAGGCGCCGGTGTCGCGGCGGCGCAGCGCAGCGATCAGCGGGCGCTCGTCGGTCTCGGCGTCGTCGCTCACGGGGAGATCAACGCGCGACGGGCGCGCGTGTGACCGGGAGAGTCGCAGGAGACGGCGAGCGGAGGAAGTCGGTCACGGGCGCGCGGCCGGTGCGTTGTATGGACGTGGGTCGTGCAGCGTGCGCGCCCCGAGCTCGAGAGGAGTGATCGACATGCTGCTGCAGTTCTTCGTCGAGGGTGGGTGGGGGATGTGGCCGGTGCTCGTGTTCGGCCTGGTGATGCTGGCGAGTGCCGGGCGGTACGCGTGGGACCTCGAGCCTGCGCGGCTGCGCTTCGTCGTCGCGACCGCGGCCATCGTGATCGTCGCGATGTCGCACGCGATGCTGAGCAACGTGGCGGCGGTGCTCTGGTACGTCTCGGACCCCGAGCGCGCGCCCGACACCGAGCTCACGCGGACGGTGTTCACCGGGCTGATGGAGTCGACGCGCCCTGGCTTGCTCGGGGGCGCGCTCCTCTTGGTCGCGCTGGTGCTGGTCGCGGTCGGCGTGTACCGAGGTGGAGTGCGCGAGCTCCGCGCGAGCGCGGGATGACCGGCGAGCTCCGCGCCCGCCCGCGAGGCGCCGCAGCCGCTCGGTCTCAGTCAGACAGAGCCGGTCCAAGAACCGCTGAGGAAGGCATGAAGGCATGAAGGCATGAAGGCATGAAAAACTTCCTGGTTTCCTGCATTCCTTAGCGGTCTGGTCCGATTGAGCGACAGGCTTTCAGTCGAGCGTGGTGAGCGCTTCTCGCAGCGCCGACGCGGCGGTCATCATGCCGAGCGTGCGCACGGAGTCGAGCGCGCCCTGGAGGGAGGCGCGCAAGGCCGGGCGCGCGTCGGCATGCGAGTCGATGACGTCGGCGAGCGCCCGCGCGCGATCCGAGGTGGCGCGGACCCAGCC
>JALYRN010000005.1 GCA_030855295.1 Myxococcota bacterium
AGCGTGGAGCGACGACTCGCCGCGCTGTCGACCGGCGCAGCCGCGACCCCCGCAGCGCGCGCCGACACCGTCGCCGGGCTCGCCGTCGATGCCACGACCGAGCCGCCCACGATCCGTACGACCGACGAGGCGTCCCTGGCGCGCGCGCTCGCGCAGACGTTCTCGGGGATCAACGACTTCTCACCCGACGCTTGGATGCCGGCCGACGTCGAGCGCCTCCAGGCCGCGCCGCTGGCGTGGAGCACCGCCGGCGTGACCGAGGTCGTGCTCTTCACCGCCGACGACGGCAGCGTGCCGCTCGCCGACGTCGCCCTGGTGCTCGCGTTCCGCGGCCCCGGTGGATTTCGGATCATCGCGCTCGACTACGGTGGATACGACAACACCGATCACGGCGTGTCCGAGAGCGCCGAGAGCACCCTCGACGGGGTGCGTGCCGGGGAGCTCCTCCGGGTCGACTTCGACACCTGCGCGTCGAGCTCGTCACAGTCCGAGATCACGCTCGACGAGCATCCCGATCGCTCGTGCTACGAGGATCGATCGTACGGCGCGACGTGCACGTCGCACACGGTCCTCTGCGCGCCGCTCGAGGCATCGATCGCGTGCACGCACATCGCGCGCGCGCACCGCGCGACCGAGGCGGCGTTCGCGATGTTCTGGTGCACCGACGAGGGCGGCGATGTCGAGATTCCGGAAGAGCGCGAGGCGCTCGACACCTCGCGCGACTATTCGATCGACGTCGTGGTGAGCGGAGACGTCGTGACGATCACGCGCGCGAGCGGCATCGTCTCCCCGCACCTCGAGGCGCGCCTGGGAACGTTCGCGGTCGCCCGCTTCGTGGCGGACGATCCCGTCCCCGCGCACCTGCGAAGCGATCGCGACCTCGCGGCAGACCTCGCGGAGTACCGCCGCGAGATGAACGGCGAGAGCGACGGCTTCTAGACAGGTCGACTGACGCCGAGCGCGAGACCTCCTCGAGCTACGACCCGCCGTGCGGCACACGAACAGCGTGTTGCGCGAGCGATGGCCGGTCTCCGCCCGGACCGATCACCCGCAGGCCGAGCGCGCACTTGCCGAGCGTCGCCCCTGCGAGCGCATCGAGCGCGACGAAGTACGCGATCACGACCGCCGCGCCGAGCGCGAGCCAGTCGAGCCCGAAGCCGATCCATGCGCCGAGCGCGAGGACGAGCGCCGTCACCAGGGCGGCGTCGACCGCGCGGGCGAGCGCGCGCTGGGGGAGCTCGGCGGGAGCGCCGAGCTCGTCGGGAGACGGCGTCGTCATGGAACCTCCGGGGGACACGCGCTCCATGCGCGGCCTCCGATCGATCAGACCGCGCATCGGCCCCGGACTCATCGGTGCACGCGCGAGCAACGACTCAAAGGCTGTCCAAAAATCGGCTCGCCCGCTCCGGGTGCTCCCGTCCGCGCGCCCGGCGCGCTCCCGTACGCGCCCTCCGGGGCGAGCACTCCTGTCGACTCACGCGCGCGGCAGGCCCGCCGCGACGCACGCCGAGATATCCGGCGCGCGTCCGTTCCAGTGCGGCAGGAGCGCCTCGTCGTCGATCGACGTTCCCGCGGAGACGAGCCGTGCGCCCGTGATGAGGCGCAGCGTATCGACGGAAGCGCTCGACGTCGCGGTGGGCACGCACGGCACGAGCACGCCATCGGGTCGCCGCACCTCGAAACCGCCCGCATCGGAGCGCACGATCGAGAAGTTGCCCTCGTGGACGAGCCGATGATGCGACGGACAGAGCAACACGAGATTGCTCATCGTGGTGCCTCCACCGTGTGCCCAGTGCTCGAGGTGATGCGCGTCGAGCCACGCGTGGTTCGCGCACCCCGGGAAGCGACAGCCGCGATCCCTCAGCTGCAGCGCACGCCGTCGCGCGCCGCTGACCACGCGCGTTCTCGATCCGATCTCGACCACGTTCCCCGAGTCATCGCTGCGGATCCCGAGCAGCGTCGCGTCGCACGAGACCCGACGAAACGTCTCCGCGGGAACGCGCGCTCCATCGTCGAGCGTCGCGGCGAGCGCGCCGGGAGCACCACCGAGCGGGTCCGGCTGCAGATGCACCACGATCTGTGCTCTCTCCGCACCGCAGCGGTGCTGCTCCGGCGCGCCGTTGCGTTCGCCGGTGACGAACGCGTCCGCGATGCGCACCAGCGCGTCCGCGCGATCGATGGGAACGCCCTCGCCTCCCAGCCCACGCGCGAGCTCGATCGCGCTCCACACCAGCGCCGCCTCGTCGGGATGGAGCTGCGCTTCGATGCGCGCCATCCCGTCGTCCGTGACGCGCTCGCGCACCCAGCGCTCCGGCTGCTCGTGCGTCTCGATCACCTCGCCACGCTCGTCCCGCACCACGCGCCGGATCCCGCGACAGATGATCTCGAGATGCGCCGCCGTCGCGTGCAGCGCCATGTCGAGCAGCGCGGCCTCGTTCGATGCGTCGGCCACGCGCGTCAGCGCGCGCACCTTCGAGTACGAGAGCCGCGCCGCGCGGAACGCGTCGTCGATCGCCGCGAGCTTCCCCAGCGCGCGCGCGACCCGCATCTTCTCGCGGGCCGCCCCGGGCGCGAGCCCGATGCGCCAGCTCAGCCATCCGGCGAACGACCGCGCGCCATGGAGCGCCCAGATGCCGGTCGGCTCGAGCTCACGAATCAGCGAGAGCTGCCGATGCGTCGCCGCCTCGAGATGCGCCGACAGCTCAGCGAGCTCCGACTCCAACGCTTCGTCGCAGCCGGTATCGCCCCGAACATCCGCATGAGCACCAGTCGCAACTGGCACGCTCGAACTGACGCGGTCGGGGCACAACCTCCGCGATGAGTGGTGACGTCGGATGTGCGCAGGCGCATCGGCCCCGAGCTCATCGGTTCACGCCCGATCGCTCAGGCGAGGGCGGCGATCAGCGGGGCCTTGCCGTACGCGGTCGCGACCTCCAGCGGCGTCTTGCCGCGCCGCGTCGGATCGGGATGTCGTCCGGAGCAGCGCGCGTTCGGGTCAGCGCCCGCCGCGCGCAGCGCTTGGCAGAGATCGATGCGACGGCAGTGCGCCGCGGCGAGGAGCGGGGTCTCGTCGACCTCGTTGCGCGCGTTCACGTCCGCGCCGGCGTCGATCAGCAGCAACGCGACGTCGAGCCGACCGCTGTAGGGCGTCTTGTGCAGCGGGGTCGTGGCTCGCGGCGGCATCCCGTTGGGATCCGCGCCGCGCGCGAGCAGGAGCTGCACGAGCTGCAGGCCCTTCGTGCCGTCGCGGCCCGCCGCGATCCGCAGCGCTCGCGCGCCCTGCTCGGGCGTGAGCTTCATCGAGTCCAGCAAGATCTCGGCGGCCTTGGTCTTCAGGTGGAAGCACGCGTGCTCGAGCGCGGTCTTCCCCTCGGCGTCGACGGCCGCCGGATCGGCGCCGCGCGCGACCAGCGCCGCGATCGAGGCCGTGTGGTTGATCGCCGCCAGATGGAGCGGCGTGCTGCCCGACTTGTCGCGGGCGTCGACGGCGGCACCCGCGTCGACGAGGATCTTCACGATCGCCGCCGATCCCGCGCGGAAGAGCGCGGTCATCCCCGACCAGTCGGCGCCGTTCACGTTCGCGCCGCGGTCGAGCAGGAGCTTGACGCCGTCCACGAAGCCGCGCGACGCCGCGCTCGCGAGCGGCGTATGAAGTCCCTTGGGCGTGGTCTGGATCGACGCCCCCGCGCTCAGCGCTGCCTCGACCGCCGCCAGGTCCTTGTGGAACAAGGCACTGCTGAGCTGCTCGTCCGGTGTAGTCACGCTGCAGAGGATGCCAGCGCCGCGCCTCGATCAGAAGTCCTGCCCCCTCGGGACGCGCTCGAGGCGTTCCTCGGTCCGTCGGCTCCCTCGACGGACTGAGATGAGGAGCGCGCGTCAGCGGCGCCCGAGGTCGATGATGCCGGGCTCGCGCATCGGCGCCGGTCCGCCATCGGGGGTGGGCGTGACGTCCTCGTAGCGGAGCGCGTCGCCGTCGACGCAATACGCCCAGCGCTGCCCGGTCGAGGAGACGATCTCGTTCCCGTCGATCGTGTACGCGTCGGTGTCGTCGATCGTGTTGAGCTGGCGCGTGGCGCACAGGCAGTCGCCCGAGGGCTCGGTGATGCACGCCGAGTCGGGGGCCTGCATCCGGAGCTGCGTCTCGATCGCGCCGCAGCCCCCGATGAACGACGCGCAGAACGCCGGCAGGAACACCTCGAGCTCGACCTCCGACTGCGCGACCCGCCGCGCGATGGTCGCGTCGAACTCGACGCGCCCCCGCGCCCGCGCGGTGCGCGTCGTCACCGTTCCGCCCGGGCACATCGAGACCATCCCCTCGATGTCCGGCAGCTGGATGCATCCGCCCTGCACGTCCCAGGTGCCGACGACGTCGCCGCCGCACGGGACCAGCGGGTCACACTCCGAGCCGTCGTAGAGCACGTCGATCGCGACGAAAGGCGGGCTGCCCAGCGCGCCCGCGTCGACGAAGGGATCGCCACCGTCGAGCGGCGGCAGGATCGATCCATCGGGACGCGCCATCGCGTCGATGCCGCCGGCGTCGATCGGCGTGGGCACGTTCGCATCGGTGCCGGCGTCGAAGGCCGGTGGCACGAACGCGTCGACGGAGATGACGATCCCGGCGTCGGGCTCGAGCTCCCTGCTCTCACCGCACCCTCCCATCGCGAGCGCGACGAGCAGGACGGCCGACGAGACAAGAGAGGGCGAGGAGAAAAGCGAGCGGCTCATGCGCCGCATCCTCGCCCATATTCGAGCGCACCGCGAGTCGATGCGGACCTCAGCGCCAGTGCGCGTCGCTCTCGATGCGCGCCGCGACGTCGACGCCGAAGTGCTCGCCGATCGGGCGGAGGTACTCGGGCGCGACCTCGTAGACCGCGCGCAGCGCGTCGCGGCACACCGCGATCGCGGGCTCCGACATCGGACCGAGGGGCCTGCGGCAGTAGCCGCCGATCATGCCGAGGCCCGTCATCATGGCCTTGAGCGGCACGGGGTTGCGGAACTTGTCCTCGACCTGCAGCTCGCGTCCGTCGGGCAGCGTGCGCACGCCGTGCACGCGCACGCCGACCACCCGCAGCAGCGGGCCGATCTTGCCGACGATCTCACCGGCGCGGCCGATGTCGCCCTCGGTGCGCGCGGCGACCATCTCGCTCATCGCGCGCGGCACCAGGTTGGCCATCACGCTGATGACGCCGGAGGCCTGGATGCCGGGGTCGTTCATCATGTCGAGCGTCATGTCGTCGTCGCCGCTCATGATCGCGAGCGACGCGCCGCAGAGCTGGCGGTCGTAGCGCATGCGATCGAGATCGCCGGTCGCCTGCTTCACCGCGGGCACGCGCGCGGGATCTGCGAGGTGCAGCATCGCGAGGTCCTCGGCGCCGAGCGCGCAGCCGGTGCGGCCCGGGATGATGTAGGGGACGATCGGGATCTCGGGCACGGCCTTGAGGACGCGCTCGTAGTACTCGCGCCGCAGCTCGAGGCTGCTCGGACCGTTGTAGTAACAGTCGACCAGGAGCGCCGCGCTCGCGCCGTGCTTGCGCGCGTCGTCGGTGCCGCGGATCGCCTCCTGCGTGTTGTTGCTCCCGGCGCCCGCGAGCACGCCGCACGCGTCGCCGACCCACTCGATCGCGGAGACCACGAGCCGGTCGTGCTCCTCCCAGCTCAGCGTCGGTGACTCGCCCGTCGTGCCGCACGGGACGACGCCGGTCACGCCCTCCGCCACCACGAAGCGCGTGAGGCGCTCGTAGGCCGCGAAGTCGATCCTGCCGTCGTCGGTGAAGGGCGTGGCGAGCGCGGGCCACACGCCGCGGGGCTCGAAGGGCTTGCTCATGGCGCGGGAGGCTAATCGGCATCGCGCCGACTTACCAATGCCGCGCGGCGAGACCGCGCGAGTGGCGGCGCGCTACCATGCCGACATGCGCTGGGTGATGTCGGGACTGGTGCTGGCGATGGTCGGCTGCACGGGGGAGCTCTCCGGGGAGCTCGATCCACCGGACGCAGCGCGCCGCGACGTCGCGGACGCATCGAACGTCGGCGGCGACGCCGGCGACCCGGCAGACGGGGGCGAGGCGCTCGACGCGGAGCTCGGGCTCGACGCCGACATCCTCCTCGACGCGAGCACGGGCGACGCGGGAGCGCCCGACGCCGGTGCGCCCGACGCGTGCGTCGCGGGTGCCGAGGTGTGCAACGGCCGCGACGACGACTGCGACGGCACCGTCGACGAGCTCCCGAGCATGAGCTGCGGAGGCTCGATGGGCGTGTGCGTGCCGGGCATCGTGGAGTGCACCGGCGGCGCGTTCCCCGAGTGCACCCCGATGGTCGGCCCGAGCGCCGAGACCTGCGACGGCCGCGACGAGGACTGCGACGGCACCACCGACGAGAGCATCGCGCCCATGACGTGCGGCACGAACGTCGGCCGGTGCTCGACCGGTACGAGGGTCTGCTCGGGCGGCACGTTCGCAGCCTGCAGCGGCCAGGTCGGACCGCGCGCCGAGCTCTGCGACGGCGTCGACGACGACTGCGACACGCGGACCGACGAGGGCGTCGCGCCCATGACGTGCGGCACGAACGTCGGCCGCTGCTCGACCGGCACGAGGGTCTGCTCGGGCGGCACGTTCGCAGCCTGCAGCGGACAGGTCGGACCGCGCAGCGAGCGCTGCGACGGCATCGACGATGACTGCGACACGCGCACCGACGAGGGCGTCGCGCCCATGACGTGCGGCACGAACGTCGGCACCTGCAGCACCGGCACGCGAAGGTGCTCGGGCGGAACCTTCGGCGCCTGCGCCGGGAGCGTCGGCCCGCGCAGCGAGCTCGACGACGGGCTCGACAACGACTGCGACGGCACCGTCGACGAGGGCATCCCGTGCGAGAGCGCGATCGAGGGCGAGCAGCGGCGGCTCACGAACCTCGAGCGGACCAGCCGCGGCCTGCGCGCGCTCGCGTGCGATCGTGGCCTGCGCCGCGCCGCGCGGAAGCACGCCGCGGACATGTGCGCGCGCGACTATTTCTCGCACACGTCGGCCGACGGGCGGACGCTGGTCGAGCGCGTGAACGCCGAGGGCGTGGTCTGGGCGCGCCTCGGCGAGAACATCGCGCACGGCTACTCGACCGCCGCCGCGGTCACCGCGGGATGGATGGGCAGCCCGCCCCACCGAGCGAACATCCTCGACGGGCGCTTCGGCCGCGTCGGCGTCGGCTATGTGGCGTGCAGCGGCCGCCACTACTGGGTCCAGGACTTCGCCGACTGACGCGCCCGCGCGCCCGGGGAAGCGCGGTTCGCGGAGCGCGGCCGATGCCGGTAGAGTCCCGCGCCGCATGATCGACTTGTCCCGCTTCATCGCTGCGCAGCTCGGGCGCCCATCCGGCCTCTTCGGGCGCGTCGTGATGACGCGGGTGCTGGACTACGGCAACGCCGAGATGATCGATGCGTGCATCGCCGCGCTCGAGCTGCGGCGCGACGACACGTACCTCGACGTCGGCTTCGGCGGCGGTGGCGCGCTGGAGCGCGCGGCGCGACGCGTCGACGATGGCCACGTCTATGGCGTCGACTTCTCGCCGGACGTCGTGGTCGCGGGGCAGCGACGGTTCCGGCGCGAGATCGCGGCGGGGCGCATGACGCTGCTCACGGCGGACATCGGTGAGCTGCCGCTGCGCGACGCGCTGGTCTCGGCGGTGTCGACGATCAACACGATCTACTTCTGGCCCGATCCGGCCACCGCCGCGCGCTCGATCCGGCGCGTGCTCTCACCGGGTGGACGCCTCGCGATCGGCTTCACGGGCGCCGACAAGATGCGGCAGTGGAGCGAGATCAGTCAGCACGGGTTCCGTCTCTGGACCGGCGAGCAGGTGCGCGAGCTGCTCGAGGGCGCCGGGTTCGACGCCGTCGAGGTGCAGGTCCAGGCCGGTCGTCGCACCAAGGGCGACTTCGTCGCGATCGCGCGCCGGCCCTAGGCGTCGCGCGCGCCCGACGACGACGTTCGGCGCGCGGTCAGGGCGTGGCGGGCTCCTCGAGCGCGGCGTAGCTCGGGATCCAGTAGCGCGGCGCGATGCCCTCCATGCGCGCGGCGATCGGCGCTTGCACGTCCGTGCTCCATCGCGCCCACCGGTCGATGAAGCGCTGGGCGGCGGCGGCATCGCCGGCGCGCTGGATGCGGAGCACCTCGACGAGCATCGCCTCGACCGCGGCCGGATAGCGCGCGTAGTCGATCGTGAGGCCGCGCTCGGCATCGAAGCTCAGCACCCGCCGCTCGAGCAGCCAGTTCTGCTGCATGAGCTGCATCGTCCCGTACGCCTCGGTGCGCGGCGGCTCGTGCGAGACCAGCACCCGCAGCACGCCCGCGGCGTAGGCGTCGCGCTGCCGCTCGGCATCGAGCACGCCGAGCTCGACCAGGCGCGGGAGCAGCCAGAGCGAGACGAGATCCGCCTTGAGCTCCTCGATGCAGTTGTGGATGCCGCCGAGCGCCTCGGTGACGGGCTGCCCCGCGGTCGTCGTCTTGGGCCCGAGGTAGTGGCCGACCTCGTGCCACACCGTGCGATCGAAGCTGCCGCGCTCACCGAGGTCGTCGGCGTGCGTGGTCGCGACCGCGGCACGGAAGCGGCGCTGCGATGCGGCGACGATCTCGGGGTGCATGATGACGTTGCGTCGCACCAGGATCGTGCGGCCGTACTTGCGCGTGATGTGCGCCTCGTTCGGCAGGATCGACGCGGTGTTCGCGCCGCGCGCCTGCCCGTAGTCGGCCACCACGTCGTAGATGCCGATGGGGATCGCGGTGCGCACGCGCTCGTACGGACCGCCGGGCAGCGCGGCCTCGAGCTCCGACAGGTGCGCGACCGCGCGCTCGAGCGCCTCGGACTCCTCGGGCGCGCGCGCGAGGATCGACAAGGAGTAGAACGCCTTCTGGCCGAGCACGTGATCGTCGTACGTCTCGTACGCGCCGACCTGCGCGTTGAGCCGGCCGAAACGCCCGCTGACCCACGCCGCGTCTCCCGCCTCGTAGTCGTTCGAGAGCAGATCGCGCGCGCGCTGCTCGAGGTAGTCCGCGAGGTCGGCGTCGTCGGCGCGGACGTCGCCCGCGGCCGCGAACAGCAGCCGCGACATCTCGCCGAGCTCCCCTGCGTGCGCGAGCGCGTAGGGCACGGCGTAGAGCGCGTCGTCGTCCGCGTCGGCCGCCAGCTGCTCCGCGAGGCGCGGGTGCAGCGCCGCGATCTCCGGGTGCGCCGCGAGCGCTGCGCGATCGTGCTCGAGCTGCTCGGCGGTGCGGCGGCGCACGATCGTGCGCGTCGCCGTCAGCGCGCGATCGCCCGGATGCGCATCGACGTACGCCTGCATCGCCGCGCGATCGAGGCCGGTCGGGTACACGTTGCGCGCGGGCTCGTACGGCGCGACCGGCGCGAACGCGACGTGCGAGCCGTCGGGCATCGTCGCGATCGGCCCCTGGAAGAGCCGATACAGCGTGCGCAGCGACTCGAGCTGCGCGCGCTCGGGCGCGGCCTCTGGCGCGTACGTCTCGAGGTGCGCGCGCACGTCGAGCGCCTCCGCGTGCCGCATCTCCTCGTGGAGCCGCTGCGCGAGCAGACCGGCCTCCATCAGGCGCGCGGCCGCGGCGCGCTCTGCGTCGCTCCATCCCGACGTGTCGGCGCGCACCTCGAACGTCGCGGCGCGATCGAGCACCGCGCGTGCGCGCGCCTCGTCCCAGAACCCCTCGAGGCCGTCGAACCGCGGCGCTGGCGCGACCGTCGCCTCGACGCGAGGCTCGCTCGCCGCCGCGGGCTCCACCGGGTCCGTCGGCTCCGCATCGCGCGACCCACAGCCCACCACGAACAACAACCCGATCCCGACCCAGCGCTGCATGCGCGGAGAGTAGCGCTCCGCCCGCGCCACGCGCACGCGCGTTCAGCGCGCGACGTGATCGCACAGCGCCGCGCCGAGCGTCGGGAAGAACGGAACCGCGAGCCACGCGAGCCCGCTCAGCAGCCCGAGCGTCGCCGCGCCGATCATCCGCGCGCGCGACGCTCGCAGCTCGGGGCTCTCGACCGCGCGCACGATCGCCGGCACGTCGAGCCGATAGCCCTCCACGCCATGGGTGCGCCGCAGATCGGCGAACACGCGCCCGCGCTCGAGCGGGACCTCGGCGCGCACGCGGAGCTGCCGTCCCCTGGCGTCCTCCACGAGCACCGAGGGCTCGCTCTCGAGCACGACGAGGCTCACCCACCCGCGCCGCGCTCGCTCGACGCGAAGCATGCGCACGAGCACCCAGGTCGGCCCGATCAGTCGATCGAGCGCCAGCGCCGTGAGCACCCACACGACGAACGCCGGGCACAGCGCGAGCATCAGCGCACCCACGCGGTTCGCGTAGCCGGCTCCCCACGTGACCGGGACGACGAGCGCGACGAGCACGACCGCCCACCGTGCCCGCGCCAGATCGAGCGCGCGGATCGATGGGTCGACATCTCGGCGGCGGAGATCCGCCCAGACGCCGAGCCCGATGCAGCAGACCACGATCGTTGCCATCGCGATCCAGAACGTCGGGTGGACGATCGGGCGCGGCGAGTGCGCCGCGGTCGCCCCGAGCATCATCAGTCCGACCGCCGCGCATGCTTGGGCGACCCCGCTGAGCGTCCCCACCCCGAGCGCGGCGAGCGCGCTCTCTCTCTCGACGTCGTGCTCGCTCGCATCGGTGTCGTCTGACTGCATCGCTCCTCCCCGAGCTACCGAGACACCGCGAGCGCGCAGTGCGTTCCCGCCGACGAGCCCACCGACCGTCGACGAACACGCGCAGCGAGCGAGCGCTCTCGCTCGAGTCGCTGGATATGGATGCTCGCGCGGCGCAGAATCCCGGTCGGTGCCGGCAGTGTGTGCATCCTGGGTCCGATCCTGGACGTGCCTCGCGTTCGCGATCGTGAGCACGCTGTCGGCGTGCGGGCGTCTCGACTACGAGGTGCTCCCGAGCGACGCCGGGCGTGACGCAAGCGCCGACGCGGGCCATGACCGCGACGCGGGCCAGAACCGCGACGCGGGGCCCGATCTCGATGCCGGGCCCGATCTCGACGGGGGCGCGGGTGACGCGGGCGCGAGCGATCGCGACGGCGATGGGCTGCCCGACGCCACCGACAACTGCCCGGACGCCGCGAACCCGACGCAGCACGACGAGGACGCCGATGGCGTGGGCGACGCCTGCGATCGGTGTCCGCATCTCCCCGACCCGACGCAGCCCGACGGCGATGCCGACGGTGTGGGGGACGATTGCGATCCCGACCCCGCGGTCGGCGGAAACCGCATCGTCGCCTTCCTGTCGTTCGAGGACGACGTCATCCCCGCCGGCTGGACCGCCGAGGTCGAAGCGGGCGCGCCCTGGATGATCGCGGGCGGCGATCTCGTCGTCGCGATGACCGACGACGACGTCGCGCGCTTCACGATGGACCCGACGCCCGACGGCGCGCTCACCCGCGTCGACACCGACTTCACGGTCGACGCGATCGCACCCTTCGTCAGCGGCTACCAGTACCGCACGATCGCGATCGTGGACGACACCGCGGGCGCTCTGACGTCCGACGACGCGACGTTCGTGGGGCTCATCCAGAACGTCGAGACGCTCACGAACGTATACTTCGAGGCACTGATCCTCCGCGGGGGGCGCACCATGACGACGCTGCAGCGCATCCTGCTCGATGCGCCGCTCGCCGTCGGTATGCGTCATCCGCTGCGCTACTCGCGCGCGGGCGATCAGCGCACCGGCACGCTCGCGCTCCCCACCCCGCGCTCCGTCACCGGCGCGATCCCGGTCGTCGGCGGCGGGATCGGTGTGCGCGTGCGCGGCCTCACCGTGCGCTTCCACTACATCGTCGTGATCCGCTGACGTCGATCGCGAGGACGCGCCGCGGCATGCGGGGTCAGCCGCCGCGGCGCAGCCACACGCGGGAGCTGCCGCGGCACTGCGCCGACCACGTGTTGTTGCGGCCCTCGATCATCCCGCCGTCGCCCGAGAGCTGCAGGCGATACTCGTCGGTCGCGCAGAACGAGCCGCCGGGCATCGGGCGCACGTTGAAGAGCTGGGTGTCGCGCGCGACGATCGTCATCGACGCGACGTCCCAGGTGCCCTCGATCGTCGAGTCGATCGAGCCGGCCGACGACTCGAGGTGCACGTAGCCGCGCACGGTGCGGCAGTCGCCGAGCACCTCGAGCCACACCGTCGAGGTCGAGCGCGGGTCGTCGGTGATCTGCCCCTGCCAGGTGCCGCTCGGCCAGCCGCAGCGCGGATCCGAGACCGGAGCACCGCCGCCGCCGACCACGAGCCCGCTCGAGCTCGCCGCGATGTGGAAGGTGGTGGACCACGTCTGTCCGTTGACGAGGTAGACGGTCGCGGTGCCGGTCGTCACACCCGCAGGCACGCGCACCGCGACGCGCGCGCCCATCGCCTGCTGCACGTCGGCCTGGGTGAGCTGGAACGTGCGCCCGTCGTCGGTCTGCACGACGACCGCCTGGATCAGGTGCAGCGGCACCATCGACGCATCGACCGGAAGATAGAGCAGCTCGAACTGCGCCTGCGCCTGCGCCTGCGCCTGCACCTGCGGCTGCTGGACCATCGGCTGCGCCTGCGGCTGCTCGATCACCGTCACGCCGGCCGAGCCGCCGGACGACGACACTGTCGCGGCCCGGAGATACGCGCGACGCCGACAGCCCGCGCTCGGCACCGCGAGCACGAGCAGGACGGCGAACATGGCGACCGCGCGCGAGGAGCTCATCCGCGCGAAGCTAGCACGGAGCCGCGGCGGCGCGCCGCGCGCGTCAGGTCGCCGACGGCGCTGATGCCGGCCTGCGCGAAGAGCTGGTACCGTCGCGAGCGATGCGTCTTCTTCCTCTTCCCGCTGCGCTCGTCTTGCTCGTTCTCCACGGGTGCGGGCCCTCGCCCGATCGCACCGGGGACGCAGGAGGAGGTGCGACGGACGCGGCGCTCTCCGATGTCGACGGCGACTCGATCGCCGATGTCGACGAGGGCGCGCGCGAGTCGGTCGACACCGACGCCGACGGCACGCCGGACTTCGAGGACACCGACTCGGATGGCGACGGCATCCTCGACTCGGTCGAGGCGGGTGACGCCGACGCGTCGACACCGCCGCGCGACACCGACGGCGACGGCGTGCCCGACTTCCGCGATCTCGACTCCGACAACAACGGCATCGGCGACTCGAGCGAGCTCGACGGCGATGTCGATGGCGACGGCCTGCCCAACTCCGCCGACCTCGACGACGACGGCGACTCCCTGTCCGACGTCGTCGAGCTGGCCGGCAGCGCCGCGACGCCCCCCGACTCCGACGCCGATGGCACGCCGGACTTCCACGACACCGACTCCGACGACGACACGATCTCGGATCGCCACGAGGGCGCGCTCGACACCGACGCGGACGGACTGCTCGACCGCTTCGATCTCGACTCCGACGGCGACTCGCTCCCCGACGCCACCGAGGCAGGCGATGGCGATCTCGCGACGCCGCCGGTCGACTCCGACGCCGACACCGTGCCCGACTACCGCGATCCCGACTCGGACGACGACGGCCTCACCGACGACATCGAGGTGATGAACGGGACGAGCCCGACGAACGCCGACACCGACGGCGACGGCATCAGCGACCTGATCGAGTTCGCGGCCGGCACCGATCCGCTCGACCCCGCGGAGAGCCCGCTCAGCGTCGGCGACTTCGTGTTCCTCGTACCCTTCGAGGAGCCGCCGATGCCCGAGCGCGACACGCTGCAGTTCCGCACCGCGATCCGCGCCGCCGACGTGTACTTCGCGTTCGACACGTCGACCACGATGATCGAGGAGATGAACGCGCTGCGGAACCCGACGACCGGCGTTCCCGGCATCATCGAGCGCCTGAGCTGCGTCGACACCACCGTCGCCTGCACCGACGACGACGCGTGCGGCGTCGGCGAGGTGTGCGGACCGCGCGGCGTCTGCGCTTCCGATCCGAGCATCGACGGCTGCCTGCTCGATCTGTGGACCGGCGTCGGGCGCTGGGATCACATCGACTCGTACCGCAACCTGCAGTCGCTGCAGACCGATCCCGCCGTGACCGCCGCCGCGATCCCGACGGCGCCGGACTGGTGGGTGGCGCCGACGCAGGCGCCGGCGTGCGTCGCGAATCCGGCGAACTGCACCAACGCCGACATCTCGTGCGCGGCGGCGGGCGTCGGCTGCCCGGGCTTCCGAGCCGAGGCGGTGCGCATCTACGTGCAGATCACCGACGCGAACGACGAGTGCCTGTGCGGCACCGGGACGAACTACCCGTGCAACACCTCGGGCGGCCCGGCGCGCTGCGCGCTGTTCCCGACGTCGTTCGCGGGCAGCGAGCTCGCCACCGCGGGGATCCGCTTCATCGGCCTGATCGGCAGCGGGCCGCCGCACGGGATCGGCGACGCCACGACCATCGCGCGCGAGATCGGGATCGCCTCGGGCACCGTCAACGGCGCCGGCGAGCCGTTCGTGTATCCCGCGACCGACGCGGCGGTGATCGATCGCACCGTCGAGGCGGTGCGCGCGATCGTGACGGAGGCCGAGTTCGACGTCACGATCGACGCGACCGACGAGCCAGGCGACGCGGGCGACTCGCTGCAGTTCATCGAGCGGCTCGAGGTGAACGTCACGGCGGGCGAGTGCGCGCCCGACGAGATGACGATCGACACCGACGCCGACGGCTACCACGACGCGTTCACGCAGGTGAACCCCGGCATCCGCGTGTGCTGGGACGTCGTCGCGCGCCAGAACGACGCGGTCATGGCGACGCGCGCGCCGCAGGTCTTCCGCGCGCGCCTGACGGTCCGCGCCGACGGCTCCGAGGTCGACGCCCGCACGGTGTACTTCCTCATCCCGGCGGACGTCACGCTGCCGCCGATCATCTGAGCGAAATGCGGAGCTGGGTCGCGATCGCGCTCCTCGCCGCGGGCTGCTCGGCGGACGCGCTGCCTTCGGAGGCGGTCGTCGCGTGGCGCGCGGTCGTGGCGCCGCCGCGCTTCGCCGACATCGTGATCGTGCTCGATGCGCCGGAGGGCTCGAGCGCGCGCGCGATCGCAGCCGCCGAGCTGGCGGGCATCGCCGCTCGGGTGACGGCAGGCGCGACGTACCCACAGCCGTACCTCGCGGACGACGTGCGCTTCGTGATCGCGGGCGCCGGCTGCGGGCTGGAGGTTCCCTCCGCGTGCGGTGCGCTCGAGGCGACCGATCCGATCGTGCTCGAGTGGCGTCGATGGGCGCTCGATCGCGACGATGAGGCGCTGATCGCGGCGGTGCAGTGCGTCGTGGCGCACGCACAGCCTCGCTGTGACGACGCGCATGCGATCGACGCGCTCGCGGCGCTCGCGGACCCGGCGACCGGCTCGGTGCGATCGCGACATCACCTCCTGCTCGCGGTGGTCACCGAGCGCGACGACGCGTCGCTCTCCGACGTGGCGGCGGTCGCGCGCGCGCTGTCGGACTCGCGCGCGATCCCGACCAGCGAGTGGAACGAGCTCGTGCTCTTCGGGATCGACTCCGACGTCGCGGGCGCGCCGCGGTGGTCTGCGCTGCTCTCGGAGCTGCGCCCGATCTTCCGGACGCAGACGATCGCTGGGTGCACGCTCGATGTCGGCTGCGGCTTCGCGCTCACGACCCGGCGGACGATCGAGATGGCGCAGGCTCTGCCGGTGCTGCGGCGAGACGCCGAGGGACGGGTCGATTGCGAGCTGCGCGAGCGTGCGATCGAGGGCGCGGTGATCGGATCGTGCGGCGAGGTCTCACACCTGGGGCGGACGCCGGTCGACGAACGTGGCGACCTCTGCGCGGTGCCACAGGGAGAGGGCGGCTGGCGCTCGACGGCGTTCTCGACGCTGGCGTTCGCGCGCGGCGTCGAGCCGGTGCCAGGCGTGCAGCTCGAGCTCGTGTGCGCGGCGAGTGCGGGCTCGTGCGCGAGCGACGCCGACTGCGGCGACCTCGCATCGTCCGGCTGCGAGCGCGCGACCGGCACCTGCCGCCGGCGCTGCCCGAGCGAGGGCAGCTGCTTCGACGTCGGCGAGCGCTGCGATCACGGCGTCGGTCTCTGCCTCCCGACCTGAGCCGAAAGGAGCGCTCCCCCGGAGAGGGAGGAGCGGAGCGACGCGCCGGGACGCGGGCCTCTGCGGGAGCCGGTCGCGTTGACGCGCGCCCCCCGCTGCGACGATGCTCTGCCGATGACTCGCACTCACCTTCTCGCGCTCTGCGCCCTGATCGCGGTGCCGGGCGCGAGTTGCGGCGGGCGCGACGATCCCGGCGGCGACGACGCGGGCTCGTCGGTCGACGCTGCCGTCATGCGCGACGCGACCACCGGCGACGACGCGGCCGCGCCCGGCGATGCGGCCATACCGGGTGACGCGGCCATTCCGGATGATGCGAGCATGCCGGATGATGCGAGCACGTCGGGCGACGCGAGCGCCCCTGCCGACGGCTGCATCGCGCCGCGCTGCCCGCCGATCCCGGTCGGCTGCGAGGTGATCGGCGGAACCGCGTGCACGTGTGGGACGATCGTGTGCCCGTCGAACGCGTGCCGTCCGGCGTGCACGCGCGGCGAGTACTGCATGTACGCGACGCACTGCGGCGGCGACGGCACGTGCGCGACGAGGCCCGACGCGTGCATCGACGTCTACGATCCGGTGTGCGGCTGCGACGGCATGACGTACTCGAACGCGTGCGAGGCCGCGGGCGCGGGTCAGTCGGTCTCGTACGACGGCGAGTGCGCGGCGGCGCCCGACTGCCGCACCGAGGGATGCCGCGCGGGGTCGACGTGCGAGCCCTGCCGCGGCGGCGCGTACGCGTGCATCCCCGCAGGGAGCGCCTGCTGACGCGGAGCAGGCCTCGCGTCGGCCCGATCACGCGGAGCATCGGCGCGGTCGGTGCGGTCGTGATCGCGGCGCTGATCTGGCTCTTCGGACGCACCCACCGGCGCGCCGACATCGCGTGGCTGATGGGACCGATCGGCAAGGCGGTGATCGGCGACGCGCCGTACGCCGACGTCGCCGCGGAGGAGGGGCTCACGGTCGAGCGCGACGCGCGCGACGGAGGGCTGGTACCGAGCTTCGAGCAGCTCCGCAGCGAGCACTTCGATCCTTCGCGCGCGCAGCCTCTGGTGCGCGAGTTCTACGAGCACACCACGCGCTTCGTGATGGACGTCTGGAGCCAGACGTACTTCCCGTCGAACCTCGCGCTCTTCCTCTTGGTCAAGACGATCAGCCGGCAGGTGAACCAGCTCAACTTCCCGCTCTCGCCGCTCGACACGGCGCACGGGATGATCAGCGAGATCATCTCGCTGCGCACGAGCGCGGGCGCGATCCGCTACACCGGCTGGTTCCGTACGCTCGCGCAGGACCAGCTGGTTCTCTACACCGGCTTCTACATGACGCAGTGCGTGCCCAGCGACGGCGCGCCATGCGTCAAGGTCGTCTTCCCGATGCCGAACGGCAACGCGACGGTGGTGCTGCGCCCCGCGCTGCGCGCCGACGGCTCGCTCGTCCTCGACTCCAGCGGGCAGCGCTTCGGCGACGCCGGGTTCTATCGCATCCAGGCGCGCGACGCGGAGCGCGCGCGTGTCTGGCAGATCAGGACGCTGCGCGAGCGCTTCCACGTGTACGAGAGCGAGCCCGGCGTCTTGCGATGCGATCACGCGGTGCGCTTCCTCGGCCTGCCGGTGCTCACGCTGCACTACAAGATCGTTCGCCGCGGCTGATGCACCGGGACGGCGTGACCGAGCACGACGATGTAGGTGCACTTCGCCCGCATCCTACGTCGCCGCGCTCGCGCGACGTCGAGACGAGCGCGAAGCAACTGTAAGCCTCACGGGGGTCGATCTCCGGTAGCGTGATCAGGTCTCGGACGAGGAGGCCCCCGTGAGGATCGAGCTCTCGCTGATGGCCGTCGTGCTCGTGCTCACCGCAGGCTGCGACGGTGACTTGCTCGGCGGTCCCACCCCTCCCGGCGACGATGACGCCGGGGGCCCAGACGTCGAGGTCGACGCCGAGGTCGGCATGGGCTGTGACGACGTCACGCCCGCCGCGATGATCTTCGCGACGAGCTGCGCGTCGAGCGGCGCGTGCCACGTGACCGGCGGTCAGTACCCCGATCTCAGCCGCGAGGCGCTCGCCGCGCTGCCCGGCGCGCCGAGCCGCGGCATGCCCGGCGAGACGCTGGTGGTGCCCGGCGATCCCGAGGCGAGCTGGCTCTATCGCAAGGTCACCGGCATGCAGGGCGCGGGCGGGGGCCTCCTGATGCCGGTCGGCACGAGCGAGCCGATCGACGGCGTGCCCGTGCTCGAGGCGTGGATCCGCGCGGGCGCGCCGACGCGCTGCGACACCGAGCCGCCGGCGCCCGAGATCCCGCGCGATCCGAACACGCTCCCGCAGGCCGAGCTCTTCACGTGCGGTGGTCCGACCGCCGGCAGCTCTCCGGCCCGCATCCGCCGCGTCGAGCGCGCCGGGTGGACGCACTCCGCCGGACGCAACCTGCGCGACGGCGCGTACTCGAACCCGTTCTACGCGCCGGAGGGGAACTACTCGACGTACTCCGCCGGCGTGTCGATCGACCCCGCGACGCTCGACCTCTACCTGCTCGTGCTGCCGCAGGTCTCTTCTCTCTGGTCGCAGCGCGACGTCTCGCCGCGGCTCTGGGCGGTCTACACCGAGCCGAGCGTGCGCTGCATGTTCAACGACGCCGCGCCGAGCGACGCGTGCATCGACAACTACGTCGATCGGCTGCTCACGGTCGGCATCCTCTTCCGCAGCCCGACCGACGGTGAGCGAGCGCGACTGCGCGCGCTGGTGGTCGAGGGCATCGCCACCGAGGCGGGCGATCTCACCCAGCGCCGCATGACCCTGACGCACGTGACCGGCGCGGCCTGGCTGACGAGCGGCGCGCTCTTCCACTCCGAGCTCGGCGAGCCGGTCGAGGGCGATCCCACGGGTCGGCGCCGGCTCACCGACGACGAGCTCGCGCTCGCGCTCGGCGCGGTCATCAGCACGCACCCGCCCGGCTCGTCGCTCCCGAACACCGTCACCGCGCGCCCCGGCGAGCCCGATCGCTCGATGCCCGAGCACGGCTGGCTCGGTCAGATCCGCGTCGCGGTCGAGGACGGCACCATCCAGGATCCCGAGGTCCTTCGCACGCTGCTGCGCACCTATCGCGGCGGCGTCGATCTCTCGCGCGCCGACATCGCGCTCGACAGCGACTCTCGCGATCTCCCGGCGCGCGGCGAGCACTGGCTCGCGCCGCAGATCGCCGGCTTCTTCCGCGAGTGGCTCGACTACGGCAGCGCGAACTCGGCGTTCAAGGACTCGCCGGTCGCGACCAGCGCGTGGGAGGACGAGGGCACCGCGGGCAACTCGTGGTCGAACCTGCAGCACAGCTACTACGGCTACGAGTCGACCTTCGTCGCGCAGCTCGACGACACGATCGCGCGCGCCGTGATCGAGAGCGAGTCGAGCGGCGCCGACGTGCTCCGCACGCTGCTGACCACGCGCATGTGGCGCCTGCCGTCGAACCTCTCGATGTCGAACGGCACCCCCTGCACCAGCAGCACCGAGTGTCCCACCGGGATGCGCTGCCAGGCCGCGATCGGCATGTGCGCGAGCAGCAGCAGCAACAGCACCGTCTCGTCGCATCGGGTGTACGGCCTGCGCGAGAACGTGCCGACGACCTCCGAGGGTCGCTGGGTGATGGTGCCCGAGGGCGAGCGTGCCGGCGTGCTCACCCACCCCGCGTGGCTGATCGCGCACGGCGGCAACTTCGAGGACGACGCCAGCGCGGTGCTGCGCGGCCGGTGGATCCGCGAGCACCTCTACTGTCAGACGGTGCCGGGCCTCGAGCTCGTGATGGTCGAGGCGCAGCTCGTCCCGAGCGAGCCGGCGCTGCGGGCGCGCGATCGCGTGCGCGTGAGCATCGAGGAGGGCACCGAGTCGGCGACGTGCATGGGCTGCCACTCGCTGATGAACACCCTCGGCATGCCCTTCGAGATCTACAACCACGCCGGCTTCCTGCGCGAGGACGATCACGGCATGTCGCCCGACGGCCACAGCGTGATCGACAACGGGCCCGATCCCTCGCTCGAGGGCGAGGTCACCGACGCCGTCGAGCTGACGCAGATGTTCGCGGACTCGCCGTACGCGCGCCTCTGCTTCATCCGCCACGTGTTCCGCTACTTCATGGGGCGCGACGAGACGATGGCCGACGCGTGCACGCTGACCGCGATGGCGAGCGCCTTCGAGGGCGGCTCGTTCTTCGCGATGCTCGAGGCGCTCGTGACGAGCGACACGTTCCTCTACCGCCACGTCGGAGGTGCGCGATGATCTCGCTGCGACGGCGCTCGTTCCTGCGCGCGCTCGGTGCCGGTGCCGGCGCGACGCTCCTCGCTCCGCTCGTGACGCGGATGGTGCGCGCGGGCGGTCCGCCGCCGCGTCGCTTCGTGTTCGTCGTCGAGGGCAACTGCTTCGAGCCGATCACGATGCTCGCCGACGGACCGCGCGCCGCGATCGACGCGACGACCTCCGCGCCGCTCGGCGCCAAGCGCTGGTGGTATCGGGACTACCGGCACGACGCGCCGCTGGTCGTCGACGGAACCGACTTCGCGACCGCGCCCGCGCTCGGGCCGCTCACCGCGGATCCGGCGGTCGCCGCGCAGACGGGCGTCCTCTTCGGGCTCTCGTCGCGCATCGCCGGCGGCGGCCACTCGTCGTTCCACGGCGCGCTCGCGTCCGCGCGCACCATCTCGCGCGTGCCGGGCGGGCAGACCATCGACGCGTATCTCTCGTCGCTCGCGCAGGTGCGCGGCCTGTCGCCGTACGACGCGGTGCGCTTCGGCGTCGCCGAAGGGAACGATCCGCTCGACTTCGGCACCTGCGCGTTCGGGCGCGGGCGCGCGGCGCCGCTGATCCTGTCGCCCTCCTCGGCCTTCGACACGCTCTTCGGCTCGGTCGGCGCCGACGCCGGTCGCGCGTCGTTCATGAGGCGCCGCGGCCTGCTCGACTTCGCGAGCGCCGACGTCAGCGCCACGCTCGCGGCCTTCCCCGGCGGCAGCGCCGAGCGCGCGAAGCTCGAGACCTACCTGGCGTCGGTCGAGGAGATGACGCGCCGTCACACGCGCATGGTCGAGCTCACGCCGCAGCTCGAGGCCAACCGTCCCGAGGCGCCCGACACCAACCCGCTCTACCTCACGAGCGACCCGCTCGATCGCTTCCGCGCGCACCTCGAGCTGGTCACCGCGGCGATGAAGGGCGAGCTCACGAACGTCGCGGTGGTCGGCTGCGGCACCGGCGGCAAGTTCGGCATGACGTACACGGCGCTCAGCGACGTCGGCCGCCACGACCTGCACCACGGCTCGGGCGCCAACACCGCGTTCCGCGGCGTCATCCACGAGGTCACGCGCCTGCAGGTCGAGGCGATCGCACGCATGGCGAGCGAGCTCGCCGCGACGCCCGAGACCGGCGCCGACGGCTCGATGCTCGATCACACCGTGATCGTCTACGTCTCGGACAACGGCGAGCAGCACCACTCGACGGGATCCGAGTTCCCGGTCCTCGTCATCGGCGGCAGCGCGCTCGGCCTGCGCACCGGCGGGCGCACCATCGTCTATCCCGGTCTCTCGTCGAGCGGCCACCGCCAGCTCTCGAACCTGTGGAACACCCTCGGCCACGTCGCGGGCGACGACCTGAACGAGTTCGGCGCCGAGGGCCCCTCGCGCCGCGCGGCAGGACCGCTCGGCGAGCTGATGGCCTAGCGCTGGTGGCCTCTCATTGCTGCGCTGCAGCAGTACAATCTCCCTACTACGTGCGTAAACGCGCCCGCGATGTTGCGCTGCAACATTTCCGGCGGCATGATGCTCTCCGGACATCGTGCTCTATCAGCTCCACGAGATGCACCGCAGCTGGATGCGGCCGGTCGCCGGGATCGCGCAGGTCACGGCGCACGCGCTGCGTCGGTCGCCGCCCGGCCTGGCGTGGCTCTCGGGCGCGGCGCCCGCGGCGGCAGGGTGGGAGCTCGTGCACCGGATCACGCGGGACTTCCCGCGGCCCGCGTTCGCGATCCCATCGGCGCTCGCGCACGGGCGCGAGGTCTCCGTCGCCGAGGAGGTCGTGCTCGAGGCGCCCTTCTGCCGGCTCGTGCGCTTCGCGCGTCGCACCGACGATCCGGACACCGCCGCGCGGCTCGCGAGCGATCCGAAGGTGCTCCTCTGCGCGCCGCTCTCCGGTCACTTCGCGACGCTGCTGCGCGACACCGTGCGCTCGATGCTGCACGACCACGACGTGTACGTGACGGACTGGGTGGACGCGCGCGTCGTGCCGCTCTCCGCCGGGACGTTCGGGCTCGACGACTACGTCGCGTACGTCGAGCGCTTCATCCGCCACCTCGGGCAGCGCGAGCTCCACGTCGTCGCGGTCTGTCAGCCCACGGTGCCGGCGCTCGCGGCGGTCGCGCGGATCGCGTCGGCGGGCGAGCCGACGCCGCGCACGCTGGTGCTGATGGGTGGGCCCATCGACTGCCGCCGGAGCCCCACGCAGGTGAACCGCTTCGCGACCGAGCGGCCGATCTCGTGGTTCGAGCAGAACCTCGTGCACCGCGTGCCCGCGGGCTACCCGGGCGCCGGGCGGCGCGTGTACCCGGGGTTCCTCCAGCTCACGGCGTTCGTGTCGATGAACCCGCGCCGGCACCTGCGCGCCTACCAGGACTACTGGCTCGCGCGCCTCACGGGCGACGACGCGAAGGCCGCCGAGCACGAGCGCTTCTACGACGAGTACAACGCCGTGCTCGACATGGACGCGGCGTACTACCTCGAGACGGTGCGCACGGTCTTCCAGGAGCTCTCGCTCGCGCGCGGCACCTGGGAGATCGACGGCGAGCTCGTGCGCCTCGAGGACGTGCGCGACACCGCGGTGCTCACGATCGAGGGCGCCGAGGACGACGTGACCGGAGCCGGGCAGACCCACGCCGCGCTCGAGCTCCTGCGCGGCGTGCCCGACGCCTCGAAGCGCGCGATCACCGCACCGGGCTGCGGCCACTACGGGATCTTCTCGGGCCGTCGCTGGCGCGAGTCGATCTACCCCGAGCTGCGAAGCTTCCTGGGCGACCACGCGCTCCGCGCCGATCGCCCCGCTCCCGACGCGATGGCCTGACGGCCGCGCGCTTCCTCTCATCGCAACGCTCGCACTCGCAAGGAGGCACGCACGTGCTCCACGGCAGGACCGCGCTCGTCACCGGATCGACGAGCGGCATCGGGCTCGGCATCGCGCGCGCGCTCGCGTCGCGCGGCGCGAGCCTCGTCATCAACGGCTTCGGCGACGTCGAGCCAGCGCGCCGGCTCCTGCTCGACGCCGGCGCCGCGCACGGCATCCGCGTCGAGCACCACGGCGCCGACGTCTCCGAGCCCGCCGCGATCGACGCGATGATGCGCTTCGCCGACGAGCGCTTCGGCGGCGTCGACATCCTCGTCAACAACGCCGGCATCCAGCACGTCGCGCCGATCGACGAGCTCGCGCCCGAGCGCTGGGACGCAGTGCTCGCCGTGAACCTCTCGTCGGCGTTCCACACCATGCGCCTCGCGCTGCCGCAGATGCGCCGCCGCGGCTGGGGCCGCATCGTCAACATCGCGTCGGTGCACGGCCTCGTCGCCTCGGCGAACAAGGCGGCGTACGTCGCGGCCAAGCACGGCCTGATCGGGCTGACGAAGGTCGTCGCGCTCGAGACCGCGCGCAGCGGCATCACGTGCAACGCGATCTGCCCCGGCTGGGTCTCCACGCCCCTCGTGCAGGCGCAGATCGATGCGCGCGCCGACCGCGAGGGCAGCACGCAGGACGACGCGCGCGAGGCCCTGCTCGGCGAGAAGCAGCCCTCGGGCAGCTTCGTGACGACCGATCAGCTGGGCGAGCTCGCGCTCTTCCTCTGCAGCGACGCCGCGAGCCAGGTGCGCGGCGCCGCATGGAACGTCGACGGAGGCTGGCTCGCGCAGTGACGATGGGAGATCGCTCACCGAGGCCGCGGTCGATCACGAGCCGTCGAGCACCATCATGTCGATCGCCGCGATCACCTCGTTCGCGTGCAGCGCGGGGTCGACGTCCTCGAAGACGCGGTGGACCACGCCCGTCCCGTCGATCAGGAACGTGACGCGCGACGACATGCCGTCGCGCACCGGCACGCCGTACTCGTGCGCGACGCGCGCATCGACGTCGGCCAGGAGATCGAAGGGCAGCTCGTGCTCCTCACGGAAGCGGCGGTGCGACTCGGCGTCGTCGGTCGAGACGCCCAGCACGATCGCGCCTGCGCCCTCGAGCCGCGTCCACGCGTCGCGGAACGCGCACGCCTCCGCGGTGCAGCCCGGCGTCGCGTCGCGCGGATAGAAGTAGAGGACGACGGGGTGCCCGCGGTGGTCGCTCAGCTGGCGCACCCGCCCGTCCTGGTCCTCGATCATCAGCTCCGGCGCGGGCGTGCCGGGCGTGACCAGGCCCGCCGAGAGGGTCTCGGTCGCGCGATGCTCGGGCTCGCGCGACGGCTCGGCGGCCGTGCTGGTGGTCGATGTGGTGCTGCCCTGCGAGCCGCCGCACGCGGCGAGGCAGAGAGCGACCGAGACGATGGCGATGTGGTTCTTCATGAGCGAGCTCGAGGAGCGAGGCAGCATGGTGCGTGCGCTCGGCTCGTCAAACGCTCGCGTGCTCGTCGCGCGAGCGCGCGTCGGGACGCGTGCGTCGGCGCTACTTCTCGAGCACGACCTGGAACTTCTTGCCCTTGATGCGGCCCTCGCTCAGGCCCTTCTGCGCGGCCTTGCTCACCGTGCGCGCGACCGCGACGTAGGTGAAGTCGTCGTGGATCTCGATCTTGCCGATGTCGCTCCCTGCGAGGCCGCCCGCCTCGCCGGTCAGCGCGCCGAGGATGTCGGCGGGCCGGATCTTCTGCTTGCGGCCGCCCGACACGCGCAGCGTGTCCATCTTCGCGTCGCGCTCGGTCGCTCGCTTCGGCGCATCGCTGCGCGCGCGCTTCACGCGCTCGAGCGGCGCGCCGATCGTCTCCTCGATCGCCGCGAGCCGCTCGCGATCGCGCGCGCTCGCGAGCGAGATCGCGACGCCGGTCTCGCCCGCGCGCCCGGTGCGGCCGGCGCGGTGCACGTAGACGTCGGGCTTCGAGGGGAGCTCGTAGTTCACGACCAGATCGAGCCCCTCGATGTCGATGCCGCGCGCCGCGACGTCGGTCGCGACGAGGACGCGCGTGCTGCCGTTGCGGAACTTCGCCATCACGCGATCGCGCTCGTATTGCTCGAGATCCCCGTGCAGACAGTCGGCGCTGAGCCCCGCCTTCGTCAGCGCGGCGCCGACCTCCGCGACCGTCGTCTTGAAGTTCGCGAACACGAGCGCCGACTCGTGCGGATGCGCCGCGAGCGCCCAGCGAAGCGCCTCGAGCCGCTGGTCCGGCTCGATCATCGTCACGACGTGCCGGATCTCGGCGCGCTCGGCGGCCTCGGTCTCGATCGTCACGCGCGCCGGTGACTGCTGGTACTTGCGGCTCATCGCCTCGATCGACGACGGGAACGTCGCCGAGAAGAACGCGGTCTGCCGCAGCCTCGGCACCGCGCGCAGGATCGCGCTCATGTCCTCCTCGAAGCCCATGTCGAGCATGCGATCGGCCTCGTCGAGCACGATCGTCCGCACGCGATCGAGCGTGAGGTCGCCGCGCTTCAGGTGATCGAGCACGCGCCCCGGCGTGCCGACGATCAGGTGCGCGCCCTCGGCGAGCGCGCTCGTCTGGCGCCGACGCGGCTCGCCGCCCGCGAGCACCAGCACGCGCAACCCCGGGATCCGTCGACCCAGCTTCCGCATCTCGCGCGCGACCTGCGCGCTCAGCTCCCGCGTCGGGCACAGCACGATCGCGACCGGCACGCGCTGCTCGAAGCTCGAGGACTGCAGGATCGGCAGCGTGAACGCGGCGGTCTTCCCGCTCCCGGTGCGCGACTGCGCGACGATGTCCTGCCCCGCGAGGAGCACCGGGATCGCGGCGGCCTGCACCGGCGTCATCGCCTGGTACCCGAGCTCGGCGACCACTTCGAGCAGCTCCGGCGACAGCGCGAGAGAACGGAATTCGGTGCTCATGTGGCGCGCAGCATAGCGCGGCACCTCGATGCCGCAGCGAAGCGCGTCCTCGAACCGGACGCTTCCGACCAGCTCGCTGCTCTCGGGGTGCACCGTGGCGTGTCGGGAAAACCCCTCTCGCGCCGTTCTACGGAGATCCGTAGTGTCGCCTCGCGAGATGCAGAACAGGGTCGCTCGACTCTGGCTCTCGAAGGGGGATTTCCATGGACTGCAGTCGATATCGCAGTGCGATGTGGGTCGTGCTCGCTTGCTCGGGGTGCGCGCGCGTCGACGCGCCTGCGAGCGAGGTGCATTCGCAGCTCCTCGTGAGCTCCGCGATCGCGCCCGACGACGCGGGATCGCCGAACGGCGATCCGGTGGTGTCCGGCGACATCCCCAGCGGAATCAACGGGTCGGTGGATCCGGCGCGCGAGCTGCTCGTGACCGATCTCCGCGTGGTCGAAGATCCGGTCCGCACGACCTGGGCCGCCCCCGAAGGAACGCCGGGCCGCGGGGCCTGGACGTTCGGACACCTCATGAGCGAGATGGCCGGCGACGGCTCCGCCGGTGAGCTGGTGATGAGTTGGTTGCGAGAGTGGGAGTCCGATCAGCGCTTCGGCGACTCCGTCGCTCCCGCACGGCCG
The DNA here is from genome assembly GCA_030855295.1 of Myxococcota bacterium. Lineage (GTDB taxonomy): Bacteria > Myxococcota_A > Polyangia > Polyangiales > Sandaracinaceae > Sandaracinus. The sequence goes on from JALYRN010000005.1 coordinate 26,740, forward strand.
CTCGTGCGCTCGATGATCATCGATCCTTGGCTCGAGCGCAGCGGCTGCGCTGCGGGCGCGATCACCTGTGAGCTCGACATGACACAGGCGCCGTTCCGGTTGCTCGCGATCGTGAACCGCATCGACCTCCGCGATGCCCCCGACGAGGTCACCGGGCCGGGTCACAGCGAGGACGCGCACACGCGCCATGCGGGGGAGGGCCGCTTCGTGTTCGGCGCGCTCGGGCCCGCCGGCGAGCGGCTGCGGTTCACCGTGATCTTCGAGTACACGCAGGTCGCCGAGACCGCGGCGGACGTACGCACGTGGGCCGCGCGATGGCATGCGCTCGGCGCGCTGCCGTTCGGCGCCGACTACAACGCCGCGCTCGAGGAGATCACGCGCGCGTTCGCGGGTCGCGGGGCAGCGCCCGGGCGGCCCCGCGGAAGCGCGATCGCGCAGGTGCGCACGAACGAGCTCGCGATCTCACCGGTGTGGGAGCTGCGCGAGTTCCGTCTGTCGACCACGGGGCTCGAGCAGGCGCCGGTGATGCAGACCCCGGACTTCTCGGAGAACGGCACCCGCACGCTCACGAATCGCATTCGCAGCCATGCCGGCGCGATCCTCGATGGGACCTATCGAGTGCCGCCGGGCCAGCTCGGGGCCAGCGCGCCGACGCCGACCAGCGGCACGCACTGGGACGCTCCGGGCATCACCGATCAAGCGGCGCGACACCAGTTCTCGCTGACCACCTGCAGTGGATGCCACGCCGGCGAGTCCGGCACGCGCTTCCTCCACGTCGGCACGCGGGAGCTCGGCGTCGAGTCGGTCCTCTCCGGCTTCCTCGCGGGCCGGGAGATCACGGACCCCGTCACCGGTGACCCGCGCACGTTCGCCGATCTCGACCGCCGCGCCGCCGATCTCGCCGCGCTCGCATCGCTGCCCCCCGACGCCGACCCCGGCCGCGCGCGCGACATGAACGGTGGGCGCGTGCACTGACCCGACAGGAGTGCTCGCCCCGGAGCGACCGGAGCGGGCGAGCCGATCAAGCGCGTGCGGACGGAAGGTCCCGGAGCGGGCGAGCCGATCTTGGCCAGCCACTGACTCACGGTGCGAGCCGCGCGCGAGCGGGGCCCGACGATCACGGTCCTGCCCGGAGGGGGCGGAGGGCCCGCCGGGATCACCGTGCTCGGCGCGATGTGACGCTGCGCGCAGAGCAGCGCCGCTCGCTCGCACGCAGGAGCGCACACGCCGACCGACCCCCCGATGGCGCGGCCTGTGCTCCTCACCGCGGCCGAGCTCGCATCGCGAGACGACCGTGACTTTGCGCCGCATCCCGCGACGCGGATGACTCCGGAGACACAGGGAGGGCCATGCGAAGCTCGAGGACATCCGCGCTCCACGTCGGCGTTCGTCTCGCCCTCGTGCTGGCGATCGTGGCGCCGTCGCTCTCGTGCGCGGACGAGGCCGAGCCAGGCGTGCTGCTCGTCGTGACCGCCGATCCAGAGGTGCGCGGGCGCGCCGACGCGGTGCGGCTGCACGTCGAGGGAGGCCGCGCGTCCGACGCCACCGAGCTGCGCGAGACGCGCGGGGTCGCGGACGTGGACTGGCCGCTCCGGGTGGTCATCCTGCCGCGCGACGGCGACACCACGCGCGCGCTCCACATCGAGCTCGACGCGCTCGACGCGCAACAGCGCTCGATCGCGCAGCTGCGCGCCGCGCCACACTTCGAAGCGGGCCGGATGCGCATCGTGGCGCTTCATTTCGAGGCGCAATGTCTCGACGTGTCGTGCCCGGACGGCCAGACCTGCAACGGCGGGCGCTGCGCGCCGATCCCGATGCCGCCGGACGCGGGCGTCGCAGACCCGGGCGACGCGGGAACGCGCGCCATCGCCCGTGACGCCGCGATCCCGGCGACGAACGACGACGCGTGCGCACCGCGCGTGGTCTACGT
>JALYRN010001031.1 GCA_030855295.1 Myxococcota bacterium
CGCGTCGACCGCGGCGTCGTCTGCTGGAGGCGGCGCCTCCCCGCAAGCCCATGCCATCGACGCGACGCACCCCAGCGCCGCGACCCGAATCGCGCTCCCTCGGTCCATGTGCCCCCCCGATCCCCCGCGCAGAGCGCGGCCCGCACGACGCTATCACGGTGTAGGTGCCCGATTACAGTCGGGCTCCGCGAGCGCCACAGCCGATGGTCGGGGACTGCGGCGGCCGATCTCTGCTACACCCCGTCCAGCACGCCATGTTCGGAATCGGCTTCGGCGAGATGGTCGTGATCGCGGTGCTGATCCTCATCGCCGTCGGTCCCGACAAGCTGCCCGCGATGGTCAAGACCGTGGCGAAGACCTATCGCCAGTTCCGGCGGACGGCGATGGACATCCGCGCGAGCACGGGCATCGACGATCTCCTGCGCGACGAGGAGCTGCGCGAGCTCGCCGATCTCCGGAAGCAGAAGCTGCTCGCGATGACCGCGAAGCCCGCGGCCAAGCCGATCGCGAAGCCGGTGGCGAGCGCGGCGGCGGCGACGACGGCAGCCCTCGGCGGATCCTCGTCCCCCGCCGGATCGTCGCCGGCCGCGTCGGCGAGCGACGACCACGACGACTACGACCACTACGGTGACGCCCCGATCCCCGCCAAGCCGATCGCGAGCGGGCTCACCTTCAAGCAGCGCACGATCGAGGCGCCCCTCGAGGGCGTCGACGTGTTCGAAGCGCAGCGCGCCGCGAGCGTGAAGTCGGAGGTGTCGATCCCCGAGACGCGCGCCGGCGGGCTGGGAGACGCGCAGACGGAGCTCGCCTCGCCCGGCAGCGGCGGCGCGAAAGCCGACGGGGGCGTCCGATGAGCAAGCCGCTCGCGAGCGCTGCGCCGACCAAGGGCGAGCCGGCCGATCCGGCGATCGATCCCGAGGACGACGTCGAGATGACGTTCTTCGATCACCTCGGAGAGCTGCGCAATCGGCTGGTCAAGGCGCTGATCGGCGTCATCCCGGGAGTCGTCGTCGCGTGGATGTTCAAGGAGCAGATCTTCGGCTTCCTGAAGCGCCCGCTCGACCTCGCGTGCGAGGCCGATCCGAACTGCGATCACATCGTGATCCACGTCCCGAACCCGACCGATCCGATCGTCGGCTACATGCTGATCGCGGTGATCGTCGGGCTGATCCTGGCGAGCCCGTGGGTGTTCTGGCAGCTGTGGATGTTCATCGCGCCGGGGCTCTATCGCCGCGAGCGGCGGCTCGCGTTGCCCTTCGTCCTCGTCTCGACGCTGTTCTTCGTGGGCGGCTCGTTCTTCGGGTACTACCTCGTGCTGCCGCCCGCGTTCGAGATCTTCCTGAGCTTCTTGAGCTCGGAGATCGTCCCGAACTTCATGCTGCTCGACTACCTCGAGCTCTCGACGCGCCTCTTGATCGCGTTCGGCGTGGTGTTCGAGGTGCCGGTGATCATCACGTTCCTCTCGTTCGCCGGGATCGTGAACTGGAAGCAGCTGCTCGGCTTCACGCGCTGGTGGATCGTGATCTCGGCGGTGATCGCTGCGCTCCTGACGCCGCCCGACATCGGGTCGATGTCGATGATGCTGGTGCCCCTGATTCTGCTCTACATGGTGTCTATCTTCTTCGCCTGGCTCTTCGGTCCGAAGGTCCCCGCGGTCGTGGTGGCGGCGGCGCCCGACGAGCGCGAGGACGACGACGACGAGAGCTGAGCGAGCGGTGGCGACGAATACGAAAGAGCGGCGCCCGATCCTCGTCGTCGACGACGACGACGACGTGATCGACATCGCGCGACGCGTGCTCGAGCACGGGGGTTGGCTGTTCGCCGGCGCGAGCGATCCTCGCGTCGGGCTCGAGCTCGCGGTCACGCACGACCCCTGCCTCGTGCTGTTCGATCTGATGATGCCGCACATGGACGGCGAGGAGTTCCTCTTCGCTCTGCGCGATCGGCTCCGCGGGCGCGAGATGCCGCGGGTCGCGCTGATCAGCGCGGCGTACTCGCGCGCCGAGGTCGCGCGTCGGCTCGACGTCGACGCCTCGCTCGCGAAGCCGTTCGAGGTCGACGACCTGCGCGATCTCGCGGTGCGCTTCGCGGGCGAGCACCGCGATCGCCCGAGCAGCACGCCGCCGAAGAGCGCCTGACGCGGCGCGCCGACATGTCGTTTTCTTGGCCTCCGCGCCGGGCTCCGCGAGGATCCCGCCGAGACGGAGGACCTGATGAACCGGACCAAGACACGAGTGATCGCGGCTGCCGCGATCTGCGTCGCGACCATCGCGACCACCCCGCGCGCCGCGCACGCGTACGACGTCAACGGCATCGGGCTGGGAGCCGACGTCGCGGTCGGCGGCCCGACCGGGCTCGCCCTGACGATCGGCCTCGGCCGGATGGAGCTCGACTTCATCGTCGGTCTCGGCCTGTCGCTTCCCGAGAACGGCGTGCTCGAGCCCGACATGGCGGGCGCGGTGGGCCTGTTCTTCACGTTGACCGATGCCGCACAGACCAACTTCCAGCTCGGCGGTCGCGCCGGGGTGATCATCGCGGCGGACGGGGCCGGCACCGACCTCGACGTGAACGCGGGCTTCACGATCGAGCTCGACGCGCGCGTCGAGCATCGCCTCGACGATCACTGCGTCATCAACTTCCAGGTCGGCATCGGCACCCAGATCTGGCCCGATGATCCCGACGACTTCGCGGGCACCGGACAGCCCGACTTCATCATGGGCTTCGGCGGCACCGGCCTCGTCGGCGGCGCGGGCTTCCGTTACTACTTCGACTCGCTCGGGCCCGCGCCGGCCGCGCTTCCGCCCGAGCCGATGGCGGCGCCGCGACGCGCGGAGCCTGCACC
>JALYRN010001032.1 GCA_030855295.1 Myxococcota bacterium
GAGCGCGAGCGAAGGGTCGTGCGCGGCCGGTGTCTCCTCGGCCCCGCCGGGCTCGCCGCGCGGCCCGAAGAGCGGCCTGACGCCTGCGACCAGCGCGACCGCCACGAAGAGCGCGCTCGCGACGAACGACGCCCCGAGCACCGCCCATCCGACCGCGTCGTCGCTCCGCACCGGCCACGTCGCCGCGTACGTCAGGTCCTTGCCGAGGAAGCCGAGCGTCGCGGGCACGCCGGCCATCGACGCGGCCGCGAGGACGGCGGCGATCGACGTGCGCGGCATCGCGCGCGCGAGCCCGCGCGTCTTCTCGGCGTCCTTGGCCCCCGCGCCGTGGAGCAGCGCGCCGGCGAAGAGGAAGAGCGCGCCCTTGTAGAGCGCGTGCGCGAGCACGTAGATCATCGCCGCCGCGATCGCGTACGGCGTGCTGATCCCGAGGAGCATCACGATCAGCCCGAGCGCGGCGATCGTCGTGTACGCGAGCATCGGCTTGACGTGCGTCTCGCCGAGCGCGCGCACGGCGCCGACCAGCATCGTGAGGGCGCCCGCCATCGTGAACAGCACCGACCACTCGGCGGTGCCGGCGAGCATCGGGGAGAAGCGCGCGAGCAAGTAGATGCCGGCCTTCACCATCGTCGCGGCGTGCAGGTAAGCGCTCGCCGGCATGGGGGCCTCCATCGCGCGCGGCAGCCACGAGTGGAAGGGCACCTGCGCCGACTTCGTCAGCGCGGCGAGCGCGATCGCGATCAGCGCCGGGTGGTACATCGGGTGCGCGCGGATCGCGTCGCCGCGCGTCGCGAGCTCGGAGATGCGCGTCGTGCCACCCGCGATCGACAGCGCGATCACGCCCGCGAGCAGCGCGAGCCCGCCGGCGACCGTGACGAGCAGCGCGTGGCGCGCAGCGTCGCGGGCCTCACGGCGATCGTGGTCGAACCCGATCAGGAAGAACGAGCTGAGGGTCGTCAGCTCCCAGCACACGTAGAGCAGCAGGAGATCGTCGGCGACGACGACGCCGAGCATCGAGAGCAGGAAGACGGTCAGGTACAGATAGAAGCGCCGCACCTCGGACGGGCCGCCCTCGAGGTAGCTCGCGGCGTAGACCGCGACGAGCGTGCCGACGCCGCACACGATCAGCGCGAAGAGCAGCGAGAGCGCGTCGAGACGCAGCGCGAGCTCGAGCCCCGCGGCGGGCACCCACGGCACCGACACCGCCAGCGCTCGGCCCGCGATCACACCCGGCGCGACGAAGGCGAGCGCGGTCGTGAGCCCTGCGGCGAGCAGGACGAGCGAGAGCCGGACTGTAGGACCGAGGCGCACTGGTTCACCGGGGCCGTACGCACGGACGCGCGTCTGTACAAAGCCGTCCCTCCATGCGGACAGCCGTGCGCGCGCACCACCGAGACGCCCCCCGGGTCTCTCACATGGGCACCGCGCCGTGCAGTTCCCCCCGGATCGCCTCCGCTGCGTGCATCGAGGGCGGCGTTCGACCAGAATCGGCGGCATGCGTGGGTGGCATGCGTGGAGCCTCGCGCTCGCGCTCGGGATCGCCGGGTGCGGCTCCGGGGCCGGTGGCGAGGAGACACGGGCGGAGAGCGCCGGGGGCGCGCCCGCGCAGGGCGAGGTCGTGACGCCTCCGTTCGCGGTGGACGGCGACGCCGAGGGCCTGCTGCTGACCTGGTTCGACGAGCAGGGGACGCACACCGCCGGCGCGCGGCACGAGATCCCCGAGGAGCGCCGCGGCGAGGTGCGCGTGGACTCGCTCGAGCTCGCGCCGGACGCTCGCGATCCCGAGCACGTCTTCGTCGCGGATCTCCGCGAGCCCGCGGCGGATTCGCGCTACGTGGTGCGGCGCGTGCCGCGCGCGGCGTTCGATCGGCGCGTCGAGACGTTCGGCGACGTGCTCGAGGGCGGCGGCCCGGCGACCACGGGCGAGGTCGCGTCGAGCGACGTCGTGATCTTCGGCGCGTCGTGGTGCGGCGCGTGCCGGGAGACCGAGGCGTACCTGCGCGGGCGCGGCGTTCCGTTCGTCGAGCGCGACATCGAGCGCGACCCGGGCGCGCGCGAGGACATGCAGCGCCGCGCCGCGCGGGCCGGGATCTCGCCGCGCGGGATCCCGGTGACCGACTTCCGCGGGCGGATCATCCAGGGCTTCGATCGACCGGCGCTCGACCGCGCGATCCGCGAGACGAGCAGCGCCCCCGGCGCGGGCGGCGGCATCAGCATCTGATCGCGGCGAGGCCGCCCCGACCTCGCGGACGCCGACCTTGCCTCCGCGGCCCCCTCGGAGTACGTGGGCCGGGCTCCGATGCGCGCGCGAAACCTCGTCCTCCTCTCGAGCGTCGTCGCCGCGGGCGCGATCGCGTTCGTCGTGCTCAGCTCGTCCGGCGCCCTCGAGAGCTCGCCCTTCGGAGGCGGCGACGAGCGCACGCGGAACGACGCGATGCTCTTCCTCGCCCGCTACGATCAGCTCGACGTCGACGATCCGATCGACCAGCGCCGGCCGCTCGTCGAGTCGCTGGAGGCGATGCCCTTCGCCACGCCGGAGGTCGATCGCGCGCGCGACTTCTGCGTCGACGCGCACCGCGCGCTGATCCTCGCCGAGGAGCGCGGCATCGAGGCGCGCGCAGCGTTCGATCGCGCCAGCGAGGGCGGTCGCATCGAAGAGCCCGACATCCCGACCGAGACCCGCGCCTCGATCGAGTCCGCGCTCACCGAGTCGAACGACGCGCTGGCGCGCGCACGCGAGCAGCTCCCGCGCTGCATGCGCGAAGCGCGCGACCTCGGCACCCGCTTCCGCCCGCGCCGCCGCTCGCAGCGCTGAGCCGACAGGAGTGCTCGCCCCGGAGGG
>JALYRN010001033.1 GCA_030855295.1 Myxococcota bacterium
GGCTCGTGCCGACGATGCGAAGGTCGGGCGGACGCGCGCGGAGCGAGCGCTCCGCTCGACGCTCCGCTCGCCGAAGCCACGCCGAGCTCCGCCGGCAGCCCGCCGTGCCCGGGAGCCGAGGACCCACGGCCCGCGCCCCGCCGACACCTCGCAGGCGCCTCGACGAAAGACTCGATCCAACTGTTCCCCGTCTCAGAACGCCGCCGCCGGGGCCTCGCCCGTGCCGTCGCCATCGACGGCGGGCTGCGCGACCGCGATCGGCTGACCGCCGCGCTCGACGTAGAGCTCGTAGAGCTGCGCGGCGAAGTGCGCGCGCGCGACGACCATCGCGACCATCGCGGGAATCAGCGGAAGCCCGCAGAGCAGCAGCGACCCCATGACGAAGAGCCACTGCACGAACGCGAGCACCAGCGAGCCGATCACGAGCTCGCGGAACACGCGCTTCGTCATCTCGAGCACTTCGCCGAATTGGAGCGCCGGATTGAGATCGTCGGAGAGCTCCGCGCGAATCGCCGCCATCTGCGCCGGCAACCCGAGGACGATCGAGAAGATCATCAGGAGCGGGAAGCCGACGCCCATCGCACATACGGCGGCGAAGGCCGTCCCCGTCTCGCCCCCCGCCGAAGCGGCACCGACGATGCTCATCATCATGCCTGCGTAGAGGCATACGAAGCCGACGCCGATCAGCAGCCCCGCGGGGATCCCCCAGATCATGGCGGCGAGCAGCGCCTTGAACCCCGTCCCGAGCAGCTTGCCCAGGTAGTCGAAGTCGAGATCGAGCCGCGGGAGCGGCTGCTCGTTTCCGCGCACCGCGCGCCGCAGCGTGACGGCGCCCCACCCTGTCAGCACGATCTGACCGAGGAACGGGATGAACGTCGCGCTCAACAAGAGCAGCGAGCCGACGCCGATCTTCGAGAGCCAGTCCGGGTCTTCCCGGAGGCGTCGCAACCCGCGGAGGTACTCCATGCGCGAAGGAGTGACACGCCTCCGCGATGGAATCGACCCGCTGGCGACGCTCCAAAAATCGGCTCGCCCGTTCCGGGCCCTTCCGTCCGCGCGCGAAGCGCGCGCTCCCGTCCGGTCCCTCCGGGGCGAGCACTCCTGTCGGCTTCAGCGCCGCGGAGAGAAGTTGAACGGCACCTGGACGAGCGCGCAGTCACGCCCGCCGGGCGCAGGGAAGCGCATGTGCGTTGCGACGCTGCGCACGCACGCGAACACTTCGCGATCGCGCAGTGAGCCACCGACCTGCGTTCCATCGACGCGACCGTCGGGACCGACGCGCAGCGAGAGCGTCATGCTGCCCTCGAGCACCGGATTCTGCTTGAGCCGCCGCTCGTAGCAGTTGCGAATCTGCGCGTTGTGCTCCTGGATGACCGCCCTCGCGGCGGCCGTCTCCATCTCGCCGCTGCAGTCGTCCCAATCGCGCATCGCCTGCCGCGGCGGGCGCGTCGTCGCGACCTGACCGGCGTCTGGCGTCCCGGCGTCGGGCTCGAGCTCGGGGATGTCGAGGTCGTCGTCCACGAGCGCGGTGGATCGCTCCACGAGGCCCGCGTCCGGCTCCACCGTGGCGACGGGTCCCTCTGGAGCCTCGTCGCCTTGGGTGGCGCACCACACCAGCGCTGCGACTGCAAACAGCGCGACGCCGACGATTGCGTACTTTGCGCCTCCTCCGCCGGGCGGAGGAGGAGCTGTCGACTCGGTCGCCACGGGATCTCCCTTCGGTGAGCGAACGGCTCCGCGAGCCTTCTACCATGCCTGCAGATCCGCGCTGGCCCCAAAATCTCGCACCGCCACCGACGTTCAGTGCGCGATCGAGCCGGTGATCCGCACCCGGAGATCGACCGTCGCCTGGATGCTGCCCTCGGGATACGCCCCCCCGGGCGCGAGATCGACGCGGGTCCGCGCGAAGAAACGCACGCGCCGCGAGGTGCCCACCAGGTAGTCCGAGAGCGCGCCGACGCCCGCGGGATCGAGCGCCACCATCCCCGGGACGCTCGAGCGCGCGGGGATCGGCGGCACCACGCCCAAGAGCACGACGCCCATCGCCGGATCCACGTCGTTCGCGCCCTCCGGGCCCCAGAAGATCTCGATCTCCGGGACGTCGATCGTGATCGTGTTCGACACGATCTCGTATCGCGCCTCGAGCACCTCGATCGTCTCGACGCGCCGCAGCAGGCTCCGCGCGTCGGCCGCGAGCACGTCGAAGTCGACGACCTGGTCGATCGGCGTCGAGATCGTGCGCGGCGCGGGATCGCAGAGGCCGGCCTCGCACGTGATCGGCACGGCGTCGGCGCTGGGGCACATCCCCATCGGCCCGCAGCTCACGACAGCAATCCGCGGCGCGGCGCCGCTGTCGTCGCGGAGCGCGGTCGGGAGCGCGAGCGAGCTGGTCCCGAGCTCGAACGGCTGCCGACCCGTCTGGAGCTGCACCACGACCGTGTCGTCGCACGCGACCAGCAGCACCGACGCTGCGAGCATCGCGAGGACGGGAGACGAGCGCATCGCGAACAGTCTACGACCACGCGCGCAACCCGCAAAACACGCCATGACGGGAGATCGACGCTTTCTGCCCGCTCGAAGCCATTCCAAGAATCGGCTCGCCCGCTCCGGGACCTCCCGTCCGCGCGCGCGGCGCGCGCTCCCGTCCGGTCCCTCCGGGGCGAGCACTCCTGTAGTCAGCGCGCGTCGTCCCACGCGCCGCCGGTGTCGACGATCACGCGCTCGCGCTGCGTCGGCTGGGGCCAGCCCGCGCCGACCGCGGCCGCTGCCGCGCCGATCACGACGACGCCGGCGATCACCCAGGGCCACGGCTCCTCCCACCATGGCGGCGGAGGAGGAGG
>JALYRN010000196.1 GCA_030855295.1 Myxococcota bacterium
ATCGACGCCGCGGCGCGGGACGCCGCGTCCGAGCGCGACGGCGGCGGTGACGCCGGGCCGCCCGGCGCGCTGGGTGTGTTCGGCGCGATCGGAACGGTCAGCGGCGCTCCGGGCTCGGACGGCATCGTGATCGTCGACGATGGCTTCGAAGTGGGCGGGATGATGTGTGGCGGCTCGATCTGCGCGTACGGAGGGTTTCGATGAAAAGGTGGTCGTGGGGCGCACGCGCCTCGGTGCTCGGGCTCGCAGCGACGTGTGTGATGCTGCTCGGTGCGTGGCTCGATCGCGCGCTCGCAGATCGCCCGCCCGGCGCGCCTCCGCTCGCGTACTCCGGCACCGCATTGATCGGCGGCGCGCCGATCGCCGATGGCCCGCACACGATCGGCGTCACGGTCTACACGCGCGCGACCGGGCCGACGGGCGCGGTGTGCTTCGCAGCGCCCGCGGCGGTCGACACCCGGGCCGGGCGGTTCTCGGTGACGCTGACCGATCCCGAGTGCGGCAACGCGATCCAGCAGGGAAGCGAGCTCTACGTCGAGGTGAGCGTCGATGGCACGACCCTCTCGCCGCGCCAGCGAATCGGCGCAGTTCCGTACGCGATCCAAGCGGAGAACGGAGTGCCGGCCGGGACCATCATGGCGTTCGGGGGCGTGACCCCGCCGCCGGGCTGGCTGATCTGCGACGGTCGCGCGCTCGACGGTGGCGAGCCGCAGTACGCGCGCTGCGGGCGGCGATCGGAACGACGTGGGGCACCGGCACGAACGACGCCGATGCAGCGACCGACTTCAACATCCCCGATCTGCGTGGTCGCTTCCTGCGCGGCGTCGACACCGTCGAAGCGCCCGAGACGATCCGCGACGAGGACCGCACAACTCGCACCGCCTCGGCGCCCGGCGGGCTCACCGGCGCGAGCGTCGGCACGCTCGAGACCGACGCGACGTCGCGGCCGACCACGCCGCTCGTGACCAGCGCGCAAGGCGCGCACGCGCATCAGATCGGTGTCGCGCCGGACGGCGCCTTCACACCCGGGAACCTCGACTGGGTGAGCGGCGGCGGGTCGACGACCCACCTCGCGACCGGACCGTACGGCGTCGGCGCGACGTCGACCGCGGGCGAGCACACGCACACGATCACGGCCGGCGGCGATGCCGAGACGCGCCCGGAGAACGCCGCGATCCTCTACGTGATCCGGCTCTGATCTCGCTCTCCGAGACCGCTCGCAACACAGATTATTGCGGTGCTGCCGCCCCGCGTCTCACCAATGCAGGAGCGCCACCGAGCTCGAGCTGGGCGCGCCGCTCGACGCGAACGTCAGCCCGCGCGTCGCCGTCTGCGCGCACTGCTGCGCGGACGGCACGACGCGCGCACGGCCGCGCAGAGTGACCAGGCTCTCGATCAGGGCGACCACGCTGAGCAAGAGCACAGTCCCCCCGCAGGCACCCGGAGCTGACACGGCGCAGCGGCACAGGTCCACGCCTCGGTCCCCGACGTCAGCGTGACTTCGTGGGGCGCGCCCTCACTGACGACCTGCACCACCGTCTCTGCAGTCGTCAACTCGCCCCCCACGGCGGCGAAGTCACGACGGGCGGCGCGGCCGCCACCGGCGGCGCGAGCGGCACGACGATCGTGCGCGGCACGACCGACGATCCTGCCCGCACGACCTCGCCCGTCAGACGCGCGATCACCTCCGGCCTCGTCGAGCGGTGCCGCCGCGTCTCCGAGCACCATCAGGCGCGCGGCGTTCAGCTCGCCCTCGGGCACGATCTCGATCCCGCTCGCGGCGAGCGCGGTGCGCGTCGCGGTGAGCACCGCGGCCTCATGCTCCGGCGCGACCTCCACGACGATCGCCGCGCGCTGCTGGGCCGCGGCGTCCGCTGCCCACGACGCGACCACCAGGCCAACACCGATCATCCATGCCGCTCGAATGAACATCGACCCTCCTCGCCGTCTCCGGCGGACGCTGCGCCGCTGCGCGCCTGCCGTGGATCCTCGACGAGGATGCTCCCCGCGGACGTTCGGAGGGTCGAAGCCGCGCGCTGCGCGCTGCGGGAGGTCTGGTCCGGCGATGCGCCTCGGGTTCGCGTCGCGGAGGTGATGACCGCGCTGGTGCCGCGCTCCTGCGGCGCCGCGTACGACCTCGACGACGACGGCCGGCACTCCGCGATCGGCCAGACGGTGGGCGGGCTGCGTCGAGATTCGTGAGGGGATGGTCGGCGAGGCGCTGATGACGCCGCGGGTCTACGGGATCGCGGACGTCGGCCCCGACGCGAACCGCATCGTCGGCATGCAGGAGCTCGATGCGCGCTACCCCGAGCGGATGGTGCGAGTCCGGGAGGAGATGTTCGCGCCGAACGGGATCGCCGCGCAGCTGCGCGTGGTGTTCGGCGATCCACACCTCCTCGGGTTCGTCGGCGTGTACCGCTTCTCGCGGACCCGCGGGTACGACGAGGACGACGTCGCGCTCTTCGAGGCCGTGCTGCCGGACCTGCGTCGCGCGCTCGCGGTGTGGAGAGCGATCGGCCGCGCGCCGCTGCCGCGCGGGCTGGTGGGCGACGTGCTCGATGCGCTCGACCAGCCGGCCTACATCCTCGCCGGCGCCGTCGTGCTGTTCGCGGACGGCGTCGCGCGCGGCGTGCCGTTGCCCGAGTGGCTCGACGCGGTCGGTCGAGGCCACGTGGTGGCCGGCGAGCGGTTCGGCGCGACGGTGCGTCGCCTCGAGGTCGAGGGGCGCTCGTTCACCCTCGTCCTGGCGCCGCGCGCGACGGGCCAGCGATCGATCGCGCTCCCGCGCTGGCTGGCGCGCGTCGCCGAGGTCGCGGCCGAGGGCCTCTCCGACAAGGAGATCGCCGAGCGCCTCTCGATGCCGCTCGCGACCGTGCGCACCGCGATGCAGAGGATCTACGCGCGCATGGGCGTGCACAGCCGCGCCGAGCTCGTGCGTCGATGCCTGGAGGCCCGCGGCGACGCGCAACCGCGCAGCGGCGGTCGAAGACACGATCCGTCGCGATGACGGCGGCCGCTGAGCACCACCACGACGGCAGCGACGCGTCGGCGTCGTCCGCGCCGATTCGTGCGAGCATCGCGCGCATGATGGACGCGGAGCTCGATCTCTCGAAGTACGACGCGGCGGTCGTCGAGCACCTGTTGATGGGCGCGGCGCGCGCGCGCATGTCGAGGACGTCGCGGCGGGACGAGCGTGGAGCGCCGACCTCGCGGCGGGCACGCTGACGATCGGCGAGCGCACGTACCGCGCGCAGATCCTCGGGACGGTGTCGGACAGCACGCGGACGTTCCTGTGGGCATGGGCGAACCCGGGCGCGAGCGACTGGGGCCGCGCGCTCGCGGCCGCGACGTCGCTGCGCGCCCTCGGTGCGGAGCGCGGCTGGGCGGTGATGGCGCAGCAGACGGTCGCGGAGCGCTGGGTGAGCCCGCGCGAGCTCGCGCTCGTCTGCGGCGAGCTGACGGGCGGCCATCCGGTGTACTTCGCGGACGCGGGCAGCACGACCGCGATCCTGCTCGTCGGCGACGCCGGTCTCGATGCGGCGACGATCTCGCCCGCGTACGTGCCCGGCGTGCTGCTCGATGCGCAGTCGTTCGCGATGGTCGACCTGCGCGCGTGCGTCGCGCGCTGGTTCGCGCGGCTCGGGATGGAGGTCAGCGTCGGCGCCACGGAGACGATCGGCACGCGCGAGAGGACGCGCGTCGCCGTGCGTTGGGACGCGCAGGGGCGCATCGCGAAGGTCGACCTCGCGGCTTGAGACGGACCCGATCACGCCACTCGTCGCGCTGACGGGCGCGTCGGGTGCAGCGGCGCTTTCGGCACGGTTTGCGCTTGGTGCTGCGGGCGTGGAACACGACGGGCCAGAGCGGAGCGAGGTGGCGCACGGCGCGAAGCTGATCGTGCTCGGGATCGGAGGGCTCGCGCTCCTCTACCTGCTCGCGGCGCCGCTGGTGCACTACGCCGCGGTCGTGGCGTGCGGCGTCATCCTCGGCATCGCGCTGTGGAGCGTGGCGGGAGCGCTCGCGCGGCGCACGCCTGCGCCCTATCCCTTGGCGCTGTTCATCGTCGTCGCGGGGGTCATCGGGGCCGTGGTCGCGTTCGGGTGGTGGACCGGGCCGAGGCTCGTGGCGCAGCTCGAAGAGCTCCGCGGTGCGGTCGGCGAGGGCGTGGAGCGCGCGGGCGAGTGGCTCGCCTCCACGACGCTGGGCCGACAAGCGCTGGAGCGCGTCGGCGGGGTCGACGAGCAGCTCTCGGAGCGCTCGTCGGACCTGATGGGCTCGGTGCGGCGCGGGCTCGAGAGCGGCATCGGCATGGTGACGCAGACGCTGATCGTGATCGCGCTCGGCGTGTTCTTCGCGGCGACGCCGGCCCGCTACGTCGACGGGATGCTCCTGCTCGCGCCGAAGCCCCGCCGCGCGCGACTGCGCGAGGTGGCGCGGGTGACCGCGGAGACGCTGCGCTCGTGGCTCGCGGCGCGCCTGTTCCTGATGGTGATCGTCGGCACGGCGTTCGGCGTCGCGCTGGCGCTCCTCGGGGTGCCGCTCGCGCTCCCGATCGGCGTGCTGACCGGCGCGCTCGCGTTCATCCCGTTCGTCGGGGCGCTGCTCGCGCTGCTGCCCGCGGTCGCGGTGGCGTTCGCGCAGTCGCCCGAGATGGCGCTGCACGTTGTGCTCGTGTACCTCGGGATCCAGCTGGTCGAGTCGAACCTGCTCGATCCGCTGGTGGAGTCGCGCGCGGTGCACCTGCCCCCGGCGCTCGTCGTGCTCGCGCAGCTCGTGAGCGTCGTGTACTTCGGTGCGATCGGCGTGCTGATCTCGACGCCGCTGCTGGTCGTGGTCGTCGTCGTGGTGCGGATGCTGTACGTGCAGGACGTGCTCGGGGAGCCGGCGCCCGAGCGCCGGGAGCGCGCGCCGCTGCTCCAACGGCTGCGTCACCGCGAGGCGTGAACCGACGGAAGCGCCGACTCGGCGGACGCTCACCCCCGCGCCTTCGCGGCACGGGCCTTCCCTTGCTCCAGCCAGCTCTCGGCGAGGCGCAGGTTGTTGCTCTCCGGACCGTACGCAGGGTGCTTGCTCTCCCTCGCCTGGACGACGTGGAGGCGGAGCTCTTCGAGGTATCCGTCCCAGTCTCCTCGCGCCTTGCAGATCTCGGCGCGGGCCGTGTGCGCCGGGACGTCGAGGCCACGCTGCTCGAGAACGGCTTCGTATCGCTGCACGACCTCGGCCGCTTCGTCGATGCGATCGAGGGCGATGAGATCACGCATCAAGCCGCCGAGCAGCGCGTGGCGCTCGAGCAGCGCCGCCTCGCCGCGGCGCTTCGCGAGGAGCGCGTCGACGCGGAGCAGCGCCTCGACCGAGAGCTCCATCGCGCCCGCGTCCCTCGCGACGCTGCTCAACGAGAAGTACGGCTGGAGCAGGAGCTCCGAGTCGCTCCCGAACATCGCCTCGATCTTCGCCAGACGTTCCCGGCGTAGCGCCAGCTGGCCCTCCGGGGAGAGACCGTGCTCGGGGTCGAGGCGGTGCAGCGTCTCGGCCGCTGGATCCGCGACCGAGCGCATGGCGGCCACCGCGAGCCGGAGCGCGCGCAGCGTGTGGCGGTCCGGCAGCGGCGCCTGCTCGGCCCGGCTCTCGTACAGGCGCCGCGCCTCTTCCACCGCCGGCTCCGAGCGCTGCACGACCAGTCGGATCGCGCGCTCGGGGTGCGCCTCCGACGCAGCGAAGAGAGCCGCGCGTCGCTCGTCGGTCGGCTTGGCGGCGTAGGCGAGGCCTGCGCGCAGCATCGGGTCGCCCGCGCCGGCCTTGCGGGCCTTGCCCGTCGCGTTCGCCATCAGCAGTCCCCACGCCCAGCGCGCTCGATCTTCGTCGTCGGCGTCGGGCTGCGCCGCCGCGTCGCCCATCCGCTTGGCGGCCGAGACGAGCGACGGCAGGTCGTCGTCGATCGAGCTCTCCTCGGCGAGGATCGCGCGGCGGCGCAGCACCGGCGTCAGCGCGGTGGGCGTGCCCTTCGACGCTCTCTCGAGCGCCTTCAGCTCGGCATCGATCAGGGCCTGGGCCACCGCCAGCTCGCCGATCGCGAGCACCGCCTCGACGTCGTCGCGCTCGGTCATCGCGACGGATGTTGCGCGCACCGGCAGCGAACCTCAACCGTGCGCACGTCCGGTGTAGAGAGCAGTGGAGATGTCCGCCCGCCGACGCGACCGGTACCCGAGCAGGACCTCGTCGTCGTGCTCGACGGCGCAGACGGCCGCATCCTCTACGCGCGCTTCTTCGAGCAGGAGGGCACGCGCTCGACCCTCGCCGCGTTGCCACTTCGGGCGGACGCCCAAGGCTGGTGGCGAGACGGTGACTGCAGACTCATGCGCAGCACGACGCGAGCTGGCACCCTCGCAAGGGCGGCCGAGCGACCCGCATCGTTCGTCATCGCGCCAATCGCACGACGCGCGGCCAATAGCTCGCTCGGTCGCGCGCGCGGCGCTCCGCTCCGTCGGGGGACGTCGTGCCCACCGAGTAGCCGACGACCAGCTCGGAGGGACGCATCGGATCGAAGAGCTCGAGGTGCACGACCGGCCCCGCGCAGTACGCGCCGGGATCGTCGGCGGGCAGCTCGCACTCGGCGAGCACGACCGGCTCCGACCAAGGTCCCTCGGGCGCGGTCGCGCGCTGGAGCTCGAGCCGGGTGCCGAAGCCGACCGCGTATACGTGGAGGAAGCCACCGCCTCGCGGATCGTTCACCACTGCGCTGCGATGGGGGCCCGCGCCGAACACGCGTCGCGGTGCGCCTGCGCCCCAGCCGTCCTCGCCGAAGATCGACCACGCGCTCGGTTCGTCGAGCCGCGCGAGCGGCGCGCGCCCGACGATGCAGTCCTCTTCGATCCACTCCGGCGTGCCCGGACAGCCGAACGCGTACACGAAGTCGCCGGAGGCCACGGCCGCGTCGCCGAGATCGAGCGCGGGCTCGACGGTCCACGCGTCCTCGAACACCACCCGCTCGCCGCGGACGCGCCCGAAGCCGACGCCGACGTCGCGCACCCCGAACGCGCCCTCGGGATCCCACGTCCACCCGCGCGCCAGCACGCGCACCTCGCCCGCCGCATCGAAGAACGACGCGCTCAGGCCGACCCACGCGGCGCCACCGCCCTCGACGACGCTCGACTCCCTCGTGCGCGGAGGCACGAGCGCATCGCACGAGCGCGCGACGTCGACCGCGACGTGCCCGATCCCCTCGTCGCCCTCGACCGGCATCATCCACACGCACCGGTCTCCGATCGGCACCGCCACCGGGCCCTCGTGCACGCCATCGACGAACAGCGCGTCGATCGTCCCCGAGAGCGGCAGACACCGCTCGTCCGCCCAGGGGACTTCGTACGGCGCGGCGCCCGAGGGACACTGCCACGCACCGTCCACGCACTCGGCGCGCACGAGCTCGAGCGCATCGCACGGCGAGCTCCGCCGCGCGCACTCGCGGCGCGCGACTCCATCGCACTCGCCGAGCTCCTCCGCGGTCGCCGCCTCGTGCGACGCGTAGCACCCGGAGCATCCGACCATGGCCAGCACGACGAAGGGCCAAGCACGCATCGCTCCTCCGCTCAGCACACCACGTGCCCACCCTCGTTCCTAGCGCAGCGACCACTCGCGTGCGCGCGAGTCACGCGCCGCGTGAGCGACAGGCACAGTGAGAAACGAGCGCGGGAACGACATTCGCACTCGCGGGAGGCACGGCCGAACGAGTATATCGGGCCGCATGCTCGAGCTCGTGCGGGTGCTGCTGATCGCATCGATGGCGTTGGTGTGGGTGCCCTGCGGCGCGAGCGCACAGGCACCATTGCTCTCGGGTCTCAGCGGCCCGGCGGGGTTCGGGACCGGCGTGCTCCCGCGCAACGACGACGGCTCGAGCGCGGCGATCCCGCTCGGGACCGCGTTCCCCAGCGGGCTCTACTTCGTCGGCGCGACGCGGACGGAGCTGTACGTGAACAACAACGGCAGCGTCAGCTTCGGCGGGCCCGTCGCGCCGATCGCGCCCGTCGCGTTCCCGATCTCCCCGCACCCGATGATCGCGCCGTACTACGCCGACGTCGACACGCGCCCGGTTCTCCCGGGCGATCGCAACCTCGTGTACTGGTCGGAGGAGTCGGGCCGCTTCGTCGTGACGTACTACGACGTCGGCTACTACGCCGAGCACATCGATCGACTGAACGCGTTCCAGCTCGTGCTCACGCCCGCGAGCGGCGCCGGCAGCAGCGCCGGCGACTTCGACGTCGAGCTCCGATACAACCGCTGCGAGTGGACCACCGGCGACGCGAGCGGTGGCTCCGGCGGGCTCGGCGGCTTCCCTGCGCAGGCGGGCTTCGACGCGGGCGACAGCACGACCTCGCACGTGCTGCCGGGCGCGCGCACCGCCGCGGTGCTCACGTACTGCACCACGTCCAACGTCGGCGTCGCGGGCGTGTGGCGGTTCCAGATCCGCGCGGGCTGGGTCGTGAGCGCGTGCGGCAACGCGATCGTCGAGTCGGGCGAGGAGTGCGACGACGGCAACGCCATCGCGCTCGATGGGTGCAGCACGGCGTGCGAGATCGAGCGCGTTGTCGGCACCCCGTGCGCGACCGGCTCCGAGTGCCTCAGCGGGCTCTGCGCCGATGGCGTCTGCTGCGACCGCGCGTGCGAGGGTCAGTGCGAAGCGTGCGACCTCCCGTCGAGCGCCGGAACGTGCGCGATCGTGACCGGCGCCCCGCGCGGCGCTCGCCCCGCATGCGCAGGCACGGCGCCTTGCGCGGGCGCGTGCGACGGTGCGATGCGGACCGCATGCGCGTTCCCCGGGGCGAGCGTCGCGTGCGAGGACGGCGTGTTCTGCAGCGTCGACGACGCCTGCGACGGAACCGGCGGCTGCGCCGCGGGCACCGCGCGTCCATGCACCGACGCCGACGCGTGCACGATGGACACCTGCGACGTCGCGACCGACTCGTGCAGTCACCTGTACGAGGGCGGCTGCTCGATCGGCGACGCCTGCTTCGCGCCGGGCGCGGTCGACCCGATGAGCCCATGCCGCGCCTGCCAGCCCCTGTTCTCGCGATCGGCCTATACGCTGCGCGAGGTCGGCTCGAGCTGCGACGACGGCTTCTTCTGCACCTCGGGCGACACCTGCGACGCGACCGGATCGTGTCTCCCGATCGGAGCGCGCGACTGCGACGATGGCCTCGCGTGCACGACCGACGCATGCGACGAGGAAGCAGACGCATGCGCGTCGAGCCCCGGCCCCGGCTGCACCGACGCCGACGCCGGACCCGGCGACGCGGGGACATCGGACGCCGGCGATCCCGCCGCGAGCGACGCGGGCTCGGGT
>JALYRN010001034.1 GCA_030855295.1 Myxococcota bacterium
GCGTCCGCCTTGAACTCCGGCGTGAACGACCGCCGCGCACGCCGACCGAGCTTCTGCTTCTTCATGGAACACTCCTCGCGCATTCTCGCGCTATCCGGGGTGTCCGCCAGACGGGGGGAAGCTCACACGCTCCGGTGGGCTCGCTTCGAGAGAGCGGCCGTCGGGCTCGATCACGAATTCGCCCGCGCGGTTGTCGAGGCGTTGAAGCGCGAGCTGGCGACGTCGTCGCCCGTGTCGGTGAGGGTCCGTTACGCAGCGTGCAGTGCGATTTCCTCGAGCTGCAATACGATGGGGGCCCTCGCGCTCGCCGTCGTGCGCCTCGCGCGGATGAGCGATCCAGACGATGCTGCGCTCGCGGCGTGCGTGATGCGCGCGATTCGTACTCCCCGCGCACCGACACCGTGATCGTCCGAACTGCCCACAGCGGCAGACCGTGCGTCCATCAGATCGGATCGCGATAGACTTCGCCGAGCGGGGTGTGAATCTCACGCGCTGTGAGCACTCCACCGCCGGGAGCGGCAACGTCCGCGGCGATCGACAACGTCAGCGCCTCTCCCGCGCCGCTGGCACAGACAAACGACATGCTCGGGGCGGATTCCCCCTCAGCCGGGAGACTCGTGCACTCGCCGCCGTCCAGTGCTGCGCTGATCGCGCTCGTGCCCGCAGCGAACAGCGGCTCCGAGAACTCGACATCAACATCGACGCTCCCGTCGTCTCGCGCTACTCCGCCGAAACTCTGCACCCGCGGCTGCGAGCCAGGACGGAACCGATACATCCACACGCGATGTTCCATCGGAAGGCCCCCGCCCGAAATTTGCACTTCATTCTCGCCCTCGATCTGCACGCGGATGGCGTACCAGCGATCAGGAGCAGCATCAGTCGCTGTTACCGTATGCCTGATCCTTCGGCCGTCTTCCTGAGTGTCGACCCTATGCGGCACGGCCTGGAGCTCGGGCCACGTCAGAAGGCCAACCGTCGCGACGCCAGGGTCGTCCGCCTCGACATAGACGAAGCCCTGCGCCCCCGTGGCCGTCAGCCCATCAGCTCCGCCCAGCAAAACAAAGTCTCGCGACGGCGGCGCACTCGTGCCAACGCAGCCTACGACCATAACGACGCCGCAGACCTGAGCTTAGACTTCCACATCATGCCGCCCTCCGAACGCATGGTCAGCACTGCGAGTTGCCGGCTCAACCGTATCATCGATAGCTACAACCTCCATGGTCGCTACGGCTCCGCGGACGATTGATTCCAGCTGCGCGACGTGCGGCATGATCAGTTGGCGAGCGCGTGGATGATGCGGCCGGGGCGCGTCCCTGGAGGCGCGAACACCTCGCCGAGCGCCTCTCCGATGCACTCCGCGATCAGGGTGTCCGTGACGCCGCGCGCCCGGAATTCGACCGTCGCAGATCGCGCGTTGTCCCACTGTGCCTCGATCGCGACGGGGCCACCGTTGCACGTGATGATCGCAGTCGCTCGCTCGTCGATTCGACGCCGCACGCTCACGGCGAACGGGTCGCTCGCGCTGGGGGTCGGAATGCTCGTGCTGGCGGGCTCACGCGTCGCAGCCGCCGCCGGCTCGCGAGGCGCCTCCGCGCCCACCGTGACGAGCGCCTGGTCGACCGGTGCCGCTCCGCCCCCTGTCCCGCCGAGCCGCACCGGGACGCCGTCCGCCACGCACCGGCTCGAGTCGCAGTAGTACATCTGACGCACGCCGCAGCCGGTCGCGGCGAACGTTCCGCTGTTCTGCCAACCGTCGTAGCGGATCTCCTCGACCTGCACGTCACTCTCTACACAGCCGAACTGCGCGCCGTGGCGCGAGCGCGCACTCTCGACGGTTCGTGCGTGATGGCAGCCGGGGACGAACATCGCGAGGGCGAGGACCATTGGTCCCGCGCGACGCATCGAAGCCGAGGTCATCCGAGAGCGGTACCACAGCCGACCCTCGTCGCGCGACGGTTCGACATCAGCAAGTTCGCAACGCCCTGCTCCTCACGACCCGGTGTTCGGCGCGCGCCCGCTCAAGCGCGCGATCCAGACGCACCTCGAGAACCGCCTCGCGGAGGACATCCTCGCCGGCCGCTTCGAGCCCGCCGACACGATCATCGTCGACCGCGGCGCCAACGGAGAGCTCGTCTTCCGCCGCCGCGCCGCCGGCGCGAGCGCCGGAAGCGAGACCCGCATCGAGGCCTGACGAGGCACGCTCGGCGCACGGATCTCGGATCGGGCGTGTGCCCGAGAGTCGTGGCTGCGGTATGCTCGTCGGTATGACCGTCCTCAAGATCGCGGTGAGCCTACCGCCCCAGGCGGTGGCCCACGCCCGGGCCGCCGTGAAGGAGGGACGCGCCAAGAGCCTGAGCGCCTACGTCGCTGCGGCGATGGAGGAGAAGGCGAAGATGGAGGACCTCGGCACGTTGCTCGACGAGATGCTCGCCGCGACCGGCGGTCCGATGAGCGCGAGCGAGCGCCGAGAGATGGATCGCCTCTTCGAGCTGGGCCGCGCGACGACGAAGCGTCGGTCGCGGCGCCGATGAGCGGCTTCACGTTGGACGCGGGGGCGCTGATCGCGTTCGAGAGAGGCGACCGCCGCATGGTCCTCATCGTGGCGCGGGCGCGCGAGCGCAAGGCGCTCCTGGTGGTTCCGTCGGGAGTCGTCGGGCAGGTCTGGCGCGATGGTCGGCGTCAAGCAGTCCTCGCGCGGCTGCTCGCCTCCTCTGCGGGTTTCGCGTGACGTGAACGCTCGTTTCGCCGCGACGTGATCACCTGGAGCCGCTCGTTTCGCGGCTACGTGATCACCCATTCCGCGGGTCGTGATCGGCGACGCAGGTCGTCGCTGTCGT
>JALYRN010001035.1 GCA_030855295.1 Myxococcota bacterium
GGGCAGCACCGCTTCGCCGTCGGGATCGGTCGGCGGCAGCGCGAGGCTCGCGCGCGTCGCCTCACCGGGCGAGGGCGGCTCGTCGTCGTCGATCGCCGTCATCACCGTCGGCGGCAGCTGCAGCGCCGGGCCGTCGTCGGTCGCGCGTCCGGCGCGGGGGCGCTCGTCCTGGTCGTCAGAACCCGGCATCGAGGCCTCGGATCACGAAGGGCGCCATCAGCACCACGAGGATGCTGCACATCACGAGCACGAGCGGCAGCATCATCAGCACCGCCGCGCGCGAGGCCGCCTCTTCTCCCTGCACGCTGCGCCGCATCCGGAGCGTCTGCGCCTGCTGCTTCAGCGTGTCGGCGAGCGGCGTTCCCTTCTCTTCCGCTTGCTGGATCGCGCCCACGAAATTGCGCACCGGCTCGATCGGCACGCGCGTCGCGAGCTCGTCGAGGGCACGACGGCGCGTGACGCCCAGCGACATCTGGCGCGTGACGTACGCGAGCTCCTCCGTCAGCGACTCCTGCTGCCTGCCACCGGTCGCGATCACCTGTCCGATCGCCGCGACGAAGTCGAGACCGGCGCTCATCGCGAGCGCGATCAGGTCGACCGCGCCGGGCAGCGAGCGATCGATCTCGCGCTGCCGCCGCGACGCCGTGGCGCCGACGTTCTGGTACGGCAGGTAGAGCCCGAGCGCGGCCGCGAATACGACGAGCGAGCCCGGCAGATCGGCCGTGCGCACCATGAACGCCGCCGCCCCCGTCGACGCGGCGCAGCTCAGGATCGACAGCCCGAGCAGCTCGTCGACGTCGTAGCCGCCCCAGTCGCCCGCCTCGCGCAGGCTCTTCTCGACGCGGAGCCGCAGCCCTCCGAAGGGCAGGTGGCGCGTCCAGCGCGCGAGCCAGCGCACGACGGGATCGATCGACGAGAGCAGGCCGCCCTCCTCGAGCCGCTGTCGCCGCCGCAGACCGCGCATGCCGAGCAGCACCGGGCCGCGCGCCGGATCGTTGGCGAGGCCGAACGCGACCAGGCCGAAGCCGCCGGCGAGGAGGAGGACCGTGGCGATCGCGCTGAGGAGCGTCACCTCACATGCTCACGTCGAGGATGCGTCGCGCGAGGATCACCGCGCTCAGCCACAGCGCGGCCGCAGCGCCCGACGCGAGCAGCCCGACCGACGTCGCCGAGAGCGGCTCGAGCCAGGTCCCGTCGATGCGGTGGATCGCGAACAGCACGACGAACGGGATGGCGAGCATCACGTACGCCTGCATGCGGCTCTCCGACGTCTTCGCGTCGAGCACGCCCTGCAGGCGCGCCATCTCGCGAAGGCCCGCCGACGTCTCCTGCAGGATCGTCGGGAGGTCGCCTCCGGTCTGACGACCGACGAGGAGCGCCGCGAGCGCGCTCGTCACCAGCGGGCTCGCGATGCGATCCGAGAACTCGAGCAGCGCGCGATCGAGCGCGAGCCCGACCTTCGTCTGCTTGAGGAGCGTGTCGATCTCCTCGCTGATCGGGCCGCGGATCACCTCGGTCGTCACCGCGAGCGCCTCGCCGAGCGAGGGCGTCGACCGGAGCGCGTTCGCGAGCGAGCCCAGCCAGGTGTCGAGCTGCCCCTCGATCGTCACCACGCGCTGCCGGCGGCGGCGCGCGAGCATCACTCGCATCAGCAGCACGACGCCGACCGCGAGCGCGAGCATGACGACGTCCTCGTCGAGCAGCGCCGTGATCGCGCCGACCACCACGATGCCGAGCTGCAGCGCGAGGAACGCGGAGCCGCCGATCGGCGCGCGCACGAAGCGCAGCGTCGCGTCGTCCCGCGCCGCCCGCGCGCTCCATGCGCGCCGGAGCACGCTCTGCTCGCTCGCGATCGTTCCGAACGCCACGAGCGCGAGCCCGATGCTGGACGCGAGCACGCCGAGCCAGAAGAGGAGCGTCAGGCTGCCGTCGACGACCGTCGTCATCGCGTCACCGCCGCGAGATGTCGTCGCTCGATCGAGACGGCAGCCCCTGCACGATCGTGATGTCGTCGGGGTTGCGCAGCACCAGCGTCAGGTCGCCGCGCGCCGCCGCCACCGCGAGCGTCTGGCTCTGCTCGAGCGTCATGCTCAGCGTCACCTGACCGACGCGGCCGGCCTCTCGTCGATCGCGCCGGAGGTCCGCGCCGATGTCGGCGCCGGTCGCGAGCACCAGCAGGTTCTGCAGGATCGTCGTCGCGACCTCGCTCGTGCCCTGTCGCGCCGTCAGCACGACGTCGACGCGATCGCCCGGTCGCAGGAGCCCGCCGAACGTCGACGTGGCGTCGGCCTCGATGCTGACCGCGCGCTGCCCGTCGCGCACGAGGCTCGACAGGTCGCGGTGCTCCTCCGACGTGACGAGATCCGACCACAGCAGGGCCTCGCCGGCGCGCAGCGCGCTCGACACCCGCACGCCGAGCACGCGCGGCAGATCGGCCGCGAGCACGTGCCGCTGCTCGACGTAGCGCTCGGGCATCTCCTGCGTCGCGAGCATCTCCTCGGTCAGCGGGCTGCCGAGCGGCACGTCGCGCGTGACCACCGCGATCGGAAGGTACGCGCCGCCGGTCACGTGCCGCTCGTACTGCTGCATGTAGACGATCAGGCAGGCAGCCCCGAGCGCCATGCACACGCCCCCTGCCACGACCGCTCGACTTCGCTGCGCCGCCACGCTTCTCCAGGGCCCGCGAGGGCCGTGCTCCCGATCCTCTAGAGACTCACGGCCACAGTCCAGGAATTCCGATCGAGCGCTCATGATCGGCTCGCCCGCTCCGGTCGCTTCCGTCCGCGCGCTCGCGCGCTACCGTACGCGCCCTCCGGGGCGAGCACTCCTGCAGGCT
>JALYRN010001036.1 GCA_030855295.1 Myxococcota bacterium
TCTCGCGCCCGACCCGCGCCAGCGCTCGACCCCGATCGGTCAGCGCCGCCGGCCCCGCGCCGCGGACCACGCAGAGCTCGCCGACGCTCCGCTCGAGCGCGTGGATGCGGCGATACACCGTCGATGCGGAGACCCCGAGCTCGCGCGCAGCGCCGCCGACGCTCGCGAGCCGCGCGATCGCCTCGAGGTACCGGAGGTCGTCCCAATTCACGCGGCGATCGTACACGCCGCGCGTGGAAGAGACCTTCGCGCGCGCTCGCTCACGAGCCCGGTCGGCGCGCGCCGACCGGCACCCGGTCGAACGCCTCCAAGATCGCAGGATCGATCGCGCGCTCGCCGGCGAGGAAGCGCTCGAGGTGCGGCACCGCGTCGCAGCCCCAGAACATCTCGCCGTCCACCAGCATCGTCGGGACCCCGAAGACACCCGCGGCGATCGCATCCTCGGTCGCGCGCCGGAGCGCGACTTTGTTCTCCGGTGACTCCGCGCGCTCGAGCGCGTCGTCACCGGCGCCCGCCTCCGCCGCGATCCGCGCGAGCACCGCGCGATCGGTCACGTCCTCGGCGCGCGCCCACGCGGCTTCGAACACCCGATCGACCAGCGCGCGCCTCACGTCCGGCTCGAGCGGGAGCGTCGCGAGGCGCAGCGCCGTCAGCGAGCGGAACGGGATGGCGTGGGGCGCCGCGAGGGGCACGCCCCACGCGTGCGCGATGCGCTGGATGTCGCGCACCAGGTACCGCCGCTTCGCCTCGACCTCCGCCGGCCCTCGGGTGCCGTGCGCCTCGAGCAGGCCCGCGAAGAGCACCGGCACCGGAGTGACGGTGCGGCGGTGTCGCGCCGCGAGGTCGCGCAGGCGCGTCCACGCGAGGTACGCGTAGGGGGAGAGGAAGTCGAAGAGGAACCGGATCTCGTCGCCCCGGTCGCTCACGACGCCGCTCCGCCGCCGGAGCGACCCAGCACCCGATGCCGCAGCGAGGGCAGGCTCGTGCGCACCCGCGCGACGACGTCGGCGTCGATCCACGCGGTCGCGACGCCCTCCCCCTCGCCGTGCTCCGCGAGCACGGTTCCCCACGGATCGCAGATCAGCGCGTGCCCGTAGCTGCGTCGCTGCCCGAAGTGATGCCCGGTCTGGGCCGCCGCGAGCACGTAGCTCTGCGCCTCGATCGCGCGCGCACGCAGCAGCACGTGCCAGTGATCCTTGCCGGTGGTCAGCGTGAACGCCGCCGGGATCGCGAGCGCGATCGCGCCCCGATCGACGAGCCCGCGATAGAGCTCGGGGAAGCGGAGGTCGTAGCAGACCGAGAGCCCGAGCTTGCCGAACGGCGCATCGCTGACGACGAGCTCGTCGCCGCGCTCCACCGTCGCCGACTCCTCGAGCTTGGTGCCGTCGGGCAGATCGACGTCGAAGAGATGGATCTTCCGGTACACCGCGCGCACCGCGCCGTCGCTGCCGAGGTGCACGCACGCGTTGCGCACCTTCTCGGCGGTCGCGCCCTTCTCCCAGAACCCGCCGAGCACCAGCTCGACGCCCGCGCGCCGCGCGAGCTCCGCCATCCGCGCGAGGATCGGGCCTCCCTCCGGCAGCGGCTCGGCGATCGCGAGCTTGCCCTGCTCGGGGCCGAGGTACGCGAAGCACTCGGGGATCACGATCAGCCGCGCGCCGTCGCTCGCGCCCTCGCCGACCAGGCGCTCGGTCGTGCGGAGGTTCGCCTCGACGTCGGCGGTCGACGTCATCTGCACCACGCCGACCTTCGTCTTCGCCGCTCTCGCCATGCGCTCGTTCACTGCCTGTCTCCCACTCGGCTCGACTACTCCTCGTCCTCGCGACCCGGCTCCGGCGGCTCCTCGTCGTCGCCCGCCCACAGCTTGCGGATTCCGTACGAGCTCATCTTGTGCACGAGCGTGCGCAGCGGCATCCGCAGCATCTTGGCGGCCTGCGTCTGGTTGCCGCTCGCGCGCTTCAGCGCATCGAGGATCAGCTCCGTCTCGTACTGCCGGACGCGATCCTTGAAGTCGGAGTCGTCGTCGAGCGATCCGACCACCGCGGGCGGCACGATCGACGAGGGCGCGCTCGGCGCCCGCACGATGCGCTCGCCCAGATCCTCGGGCTGGATCGCCTCGCCGCCGCACACCAGCACCGCGCGCTCGATCACGTTGCGCAGCTCGCGCACGTTCCCCGGCCACGCGTAGGACTGCAGCAGCGCGCGCGCGCGCGGATCGATCGAGCGCACCGCGGCGCCGCTCGCCTTGCTGCCCTCGACCAGGAACGCGTCCGCGAGCGCGTCGATCTCCTCGGGGCGCTCGCGCAGCGGCGGCACGCGCATCGTCATCGCGTTCAGCCGGTACAGCAGATCGCGCCGGAACCCGCCGCTCTCGATCATCGCCTCGAGGTCGCGGTGCGTCGCGGCGACCACGCGCACGTCGACGTCGATCTCGTGCACCGCGCCGACCCGCGCGACGCGCTTGGTCTCGAGCACGCGCAGCAGCGCGGCCTGCGCCGCGAGCGAGAGCTCCCCGACCTCGTCGAGCATCACGGTGCCGCCGTCGGCCTGCTCGAAGATCCCGGGCGACGCGCGCTCGGCTCCGGTGAACGCGCCCTTCTCGTGGCCGAACAGCACGCTCTCGATCAGCGTCGCGGGAATCGCGCCGCAGTTGATCGAGCGCAGCGGGCGCTGCCGGCGCGGCGACTCGGCGTGGATGGCACGCGCGATCACCTCCTTGCCGGTGCCGGTCTCGCCCTGGATCAGGATCGGGATCGACGCGCCCGCGACCCGCCGCACCAGCGCGTAGACCTCGCGCATCGCCGGCGAGGCGACGATCACGGCGCGCGGATCGGC
>JALYRN010000197.1 GCA_030855295.1 Myxococcota bacterium
GGCGCCGCTACGCGGCGCCTTCACCCCGGCCTTCACGACATAGATTTCTCATACTCGCTGTCTCAAACTCGTTGACACGTTCCGTAATCCTGCCGTCAGCGGCCTGCGTGCCATCGGGTATGAGGGCTCTTCTCACGTCAGCAACAAGTGCACCTCCGATGCGCAGTGCGCAGCGTTGAGCCCGACGACACCGATCTGTACCGCTGCCGTGGCAGGCGGACGGACGATGTGCATGTCGTCCGATCAGTCTCGCGTCGCAGTCCAGTTCATCCGGCGCGCCCCCTTCGCGGACGGCGGATTCGTGGGACGCACCTACGACAGCGATGAGCGACCGATGGTGCGGCGCGGTCTGTGTGCCGGGATTCGAAGCCTGCCGCTGTGCGGGTCCGGCACGGACGTCTGCTCGTCCAGCTTCAATTTCGAGCCGCTCGGCGCCCAGGCGTGTCCTCCGCTGCCCACCTTCGCGACCTACGGCTACCCGGCGTGTCCGTGAGCGGCTGGCGATCGACGCTGTCGGCCGCGGCGGTCGCGGGCATGCTGGCGTGTGCGTGCGACCGCCCGGCGGACGGGGTGGACGCGGGCGCATCGGACTCGTCCGTGCCGCGCGATGCGCCTGCGGATGCCGCGGAGCCGTGGCTCCCGGAAGCGCCGGAGCGCATTCGGGTGGACGAGGACGTGGTCTGTCCACCGCTCGAGAACGTGGGTCTCGCGCAGCCTGCGCCGAGCGAGGAGGGCGGCTTTCCGCGGCTGCTGTGGACGTACGTACTCGGGAGCGCTCCCGAGGACGCCGCGGTGCTGAACGCGCTGCCGGGTGGCTCGATGAGCACCCCTCGAGAGCTCGGCCTCGTGGAGACGCCCGGTGGCGACGTGATGGCGTGGCTCGACCCGGTGGGGACCCTCGTGGTCGACGCCGCGGGGGCTCATCGGGTGACGTGGCCGACGCGGTACGGTACCCGCGACATGACGTTGCCGGTGGCGATCGGCGCAGGTCGAGCGACGATCCGGAACGCGAGCGAGGTGCTGGTGCAGGAGATCGGTCCGCCTGGTCCGACCGTGCTGTGGAGGGAGACACTGCCGGGGGCCCCGGCACTCGTGGCGACTGGGAGCAATCCGGCCGTCTCGTCCGGAGGGGCGATGTACGTGGTTGCGGGAGAGGATCGGCTCGCCTCGATGTGCGCGTCGGACGGAACGTTTC
Organism: Myxococcota bacterium; assembly: GCA_030855295.1. Taxonomy (GTDB): domain Bacteria; phylum Myxococcota_A; class Polyangia; order Polyangiales; family Sandaracinaceae; genus Sandaracinus. The sequence goes on from JALYRN010000197.1 coordinate 1,196, forward strand.
GGTGGGAGGTTCGCTACGATGCGTCGCGGCGGCTCGGTCGCCGTGAAGTGTTTGTCGCCCCCGACGGGAACGTGTGGTTCACGACTGACGGGCCGGAGATCTACCGCTTCGCGAGCGACGGCGAGCTGCTCGGTCGCGGTGGGGCCGACCTCTTCGTGCGTGATCCGACACCGAGCAGTCCGTACGCCATCCGTGACGGGCTCGGGTACATGCCGGGATGCGGCTTCTACGTGCAGTCGTCGCAGTCCTCCGATGCATTGGACCTCGACGTGGAGCTGTGGTCGGACGCAATCGAGCGCGTCGCGATCTGGCCTTCGGCACGGGACGATCGCGATCGACCTGCGACGATCTTCGCCTTTCCCACTGTCGACTGCGGGCTGATCCGAGTGGTGCTCGAATCGCACGCCCTGGGGCGTCTCGAGTACCTCGAGCGTGACGGCACCGTCCGCTGGTTCACGACCGACCGCGAGCACTCGTCCAACGCGATTCGTCGCTTCACGACCGCGGATGACGGCGTGCTGATGGCCGGGGACTGGGGCCGCGACGGTTTCCTGCTGGTACTCTTCGATGCGCTCGGGCGAGTGGTGTGGGACACGCGAATTCCGATCGCCGACCTGGAGGGGCTGTACGTCGAGAACCCGACGCTGACGCTGGGACGGAGCGGGATCCTCTACGGCGCGACGCCGCGCACGCTGTTCGCGATCGCGACCGGAGTGCGCCCCGCTCCGAGCCTGGGGCGCAACATTCCGAGCGCGAGCGTCCAGCACCAAGGATCGAACCCGAGCCGGACCGGCAGCTCGGAGCCGGCTTGGTTCGAGGTGGCTGGCGAGTGACGAGCGGCTTGCGTTCGCTGGAGGCTGCGGTAGTCGCGAGCATCCTGCCGCGTGCCTGCGAGCGCCCGGCGGACGGGGTGGACGCGGCTGTCAGGGCGCGTTCATCCACCCGACTTGGACCCGTGCGGGCCTCCAGACTCAGGGTGAGCGCACTGGCAGCTTCGGGATGTTCGCGAAGTCGGCGCGGTTCCGGGTCAGGAGCGTGCAGCGGTGCTCGAGGGCGGTCGCCGCGATCAGCGCATCGGGGGTGCGGATCGCCAGCTTCCGGCGCAAGCGACCAGCGGTGGCTGCGATCGCGCGATCGACGACGATCTCGCGGAACGGCGCCAACAAGCGGTCCACGATCGCCTCGTCGGTCGCCTTGCCCGCGTAGAGCTCGGCACGGGTGATCACCGAGTAGGCGATGCGCGCGCGGCGGGGCTCGAAGCGGCGATGCCCCCGGAGGTGATCGATCAAGACATCGGTGTCGACCAGCAGCTCACTCATCGTCCCACTCCTCTCGCGAAGGAACGTCGAGCTCGGGGAGCTTGCCGAAGGTCTCGTCGAGCGCCGGACCGCGGGGCGGGGCAACGGAGTCGAGATATGCCTCGACCGCGTCCCTCACGACTTGGGCCAGTGTCACGCCCTCGCGCGCGCAGACCTCGTCGATGCGGGCGCGGAGGTCGTCGGGGAAATAGACCTGCGCGCGGGTCGACGACATACAGCACCACGTACAGCATGGCCCCGGCTCTCGCAAGCAGCCCCCAGCGGGGCGTTCTCTACCGGAGCCCGTACAAGTAGAGCAGTGACGCCCAGCCGCTCGGCATGACGCGCGGAGGCGCGTCGAGCTCGCGCCCGTACTTCACGGCCATCTCGAGGAAGTAGCGCGCGTGGAGAAACGCTTCGACGATCGGCCGCGTGGCCTCGGTCCAGCGCGCGTTGTCCTCGGGGCTGAACTGGAGCCCGGTGCCCCCCGCGAGGATCTCCTCGAAGTACGGGTGGAGCGGGCGCTCGGGGGCGAGCGCGCGGAGGGCCGCGACCATCTGGAGGGTGTAGGGCTGGAGCCGGTGATAAACCTTGAAGCTCTGGTGATAGAACCGGTACAGGCCGTCCTCGTAGCAGTCTTCGACCTCCCCGAGCAGCTCCTCGAGACGCGGCAGCTCGCGCTCGAGCGCCGCGAACAGTGCGAGCACCGCGGGCGCGTCGTCGATATCGGGGTCGGTCATCGGGTATTCTCGGTGCGGTTCGGAGCCCGCAGCAGGACCCGCGTCGTTGCTCGTGCTCATCGTCTCCGCAGCTCGTGCCGAGGTCGGCACCGCGGTGGGGCCGCGTCATTCCGATCGAGAGGCAGGTTCACGCGGCGCGGATCGTGGCGATGGCGTCGGCTTGCGTGCTCTGGCGCATCGCGTCTTCGATCAGGGCGCGGTCGAGCGTGGGGAGCGCCGGGCTGCGGTCCCGGATCTGCCACCCGTCGTCCACGAGCACGTGGAAGGCGAGGGCGCCGCTCTCCCAGATCCAGACCTCGCCGACACCGAGCTTCCGATACACGTCGAGTTTGTCGATCACGCCCCGCGTCCAGACCACCTCGACCGCGAAGTCGGGTCGATCCAGCGTGCTGAGATCGCGATCCGGGCTGGCGACGAAGTAGCACTCGTCGGGCTCTGCACCGCGTTCCTCGCGGCGCTCCTTCAGCGTCCAGCTTCCGATGCCCTCGAGCCGGATCCCCGCCTCCTCGGACCACGCCTCGATCACGCGAGCGAGCGCCTTCTTCCCGAGCTCGTGCCAGCGGGAAGGGGTCATGAGCTCGAGCTCTCCTTCGCAATAGGTGATGCGCGGCACCGAGCGCTCGCCGCGCATCGCGAGCACCGCCTCGTACTCCGCCCACGACACGCCGTGGAGGATCACGACGTGATCGACCAGGCTCGGGTCGGGGGGCACGCTTGCGGGCAGGGCCACGGGTGGATCCTACACCGCGGCCGTGAGGTCAGCACGGACCTCGATCCGTCGCGGGATCCCGATAGCCCCCGGACGAAGCGCGACCTACTGAGCGGTGCCCTCGCGGATGAGGCGGAGGTGCTCGCCGGCGTCGGCGGCGATGCGGCCGAGGCGCCACTGGAGGGACGGGCTGGGGAACATGACGCTCTGGAAGTATTCGAAGAACACGAATGCTTCGGAGGCGGGCGGGAAGGGATAGCGGAACTCGGGGAAGAGCTGGGCGGCGATGATCATCGCGGAGACCAGCGCTCCTTCTTCCGAGTCGACGGTGGTGTTGTTGCCGGCGAACCAGATGTTGCCGAGGCCCTGGATGCGGTGGAGGTCCTTCTTCGCCTTGTCGAAGAAGCTCGCGACCCAGCGCCCGTGACGCCACGTCTTCATGTGGATGGTCTTCGCGGGATCGGGGAGCTTCGCGGCGCTGGCCTCGGCGTACATCGAGACGTGGCAGTCGACCGGGGTGCCGAGGATGTTCTTCATCAAGTACGTCTGGAACGACGACTCGAGGTGATAGGGCAGGCCGTATGCGTTGCTGCCGTCAGGGTTGGTCTTGCCCATCGAATAGGCACCGACGAACTGACCGTCTTCCTTCTTGTCGCGGAGGTGCGGAGAGAGGCAGTCGTCGTCCTGGTGGATGTAACAGACCCCCGGAATCAGCGCGAATTTGTCCGCGGAGATGTAGTCCTTCTGCGTCGCGTAGAGAGCGTTCTTCGCGTTGTCGAGGAGCGCGCGGTTCGTGGTCATGTCGGTCGTCAGCACGACCTCGTCGAACTCTGCGGACGTCGTCGGGACGACGTGCGACGGATCGGTCTTCGCGCGCTCGAGGTCGGCGGTCGGCGAGCACTCGACGACGACCGTGCCGTCGGGCTTGTTGTAGATGGCAGTGACGGTCTGGCCGAGGTTCAGCGTCGCGCCCTTGGTGCGGCCGTAGTCGGCCATCGCGGCGACCCACGACGTCGCGCCGGTCGTGAAGCGATCCCAGCCTCGACCGGGCTCGGTGAACGAGCCGTACGGACCGCGCTCCTGCAGGCCGGGGATCTTCACGAAGATCGGAAAGAGATCTTCGAACTTCGTCTCCAGCAGATCGGTGGTGCCGTATCCGTTGATGATGCAGAGATAAGGGATCATCAGGTAGCGGAAGAAATTCGAGGACCACGGCACGCCCTCGACCTCGAGGTACTGCTCCATGTTGGTCGAGAAGGTGATCCCATCGAGCGGCGTGAACGGCGCCCACTTGATGTCCTTCTCGAACTCGGCCGCGAGCTCCTTGGTCGCGGCGTCGAAGCACTGCTCGAAGCGCGGTCCCGACTGGTACTCGGGGAAGTTCCCCCAGTTCAGCGTCGGTGAGAACGACCCGGAGATCTTGAGCGCCTCGTGCGGCGTCAGGTTCACCTGGTTCTTGAACTCCGGGAACTCCAGCTGCCGATAGAGGTTCGGATAGAGCGTCGCGCAGACGAACTGCACGCCGATGTCGACTGGGTACACCTTCGTGCCCGCGGGCGCCGGCGTGGTCGCGTCGTCGACGAAGCCCTTGCCGGCGGCGTCGAACCAGACGTCGATCGTCTTCGAGTGCCCGCCGACCACGTCTTCGTCGTGGAAGAGCGTGACCTCGCAGAGGTTCTCGGTCTCTGGACGCATCAGCGACCAGACGAGCGAGCACCCCGAGGCGCCGCCGCCGATCACGCCGATCTTCTTCTTGGTCGTCATGCGCGGCATCGTCGCCGACGCCGCGCACGCGAAGCAAGGGAGCGTCAGTACGAAGCTACGCGCGCGCTCGATGATCGGCTCGCCCGCTCCGGGCCCTCCCGTCCGCGCGCTGCGCGCGCTCCCGTCCGGTCCCTCCGGGGCGAGCACTCCTGTCAGGCCAGCGCGACGTAGATGTTCTGCACGTCGTCGTCCTCGTCGATCGCTTCGAGGAACGCCTCGACCTCGGCGCGCTTCGCCTCGTCGTCGAGCGCGACCGGGTTCTTCGCCTTCCAGACCAGCTCCGACGACGACACGTGCCAGCCGAGCTCGCCGAGCGCGCGGCCGACCGCGTCGAGCTCCGTCGGCTCGGTGTAGAAGCGCGTCGCGCCCTCCTCACCGGCCTCGAGATCCTGCGCGCCCGCCTCGATCGCGGCCTCCTCGGGATCGACGGTCTTGCCCTCGGGCGGCGTCGCCTCGATCGCGCCGAGCCGCGAGAAGTCCCACGACACCGAGCCCGACGCGCCGAGCTGGCCCTTGCGGAAGAGCACGCGGATGTTCGCCGACGTGCGGTTCTTGTTGTCGGTCAGGCACTCGACGATCACCGGCACCTTGTGCGGGGCGAAGCCCTCCCACGTGACGACGTCGTACTGCACCTGCTCGTCGAGCAGCCCAGCGCCCTTCTTGATCGCGCGCTCGAGCGTGTCGCGCGTCATCGACGCCTTGCGCGCGGCCTCGACCGCCATGCGCAGCCGCGCGTTGGTCGCGGGATCGGCGCCGCCGCGCGCCGCGACCATGATGTCCTTCGCGAGCTTCGACAGGACCCGCCCCTTGGCGTTCGCTGCGGCCTCACGACCCTTCTGCTTCCACTGCGCTCCCATGGCGCCGGGAGCATGATCGGTCGCCCGAATCGCGTCCAGCGCCTCGAGGGCGGCCGGAAGTCGCTCAGAAGAGCGCGACCGCCATCACGCCGAGGGCGGCGGCGCCGGTCGCCCAGCAGAGCGACCGCACGCCCGGGATCCCCGAGAGGTACGCGGGCACGTAGAGCACCCTCGCGATCGTGAACACCGCGGCGCCCAGCTCGGGCAGCGCGCCGGGCGTCGCACGGATCACGTGCAGCAGCGCGAGCGTGATGAACACCGGCAGCGCCTCGTGCATGTTCGTGAGCGCACGCTGGGCGCGCGAGGCGAGCGGCGAGGGCGCCCCCTGCTCGTCGCGCGGCCCCAGCGCGAAGCGAACGTTCTCCGCGAGCCCTCGTCCGCCCGAGAAGTGGCGCATCGATGGCGCGAGCAGCGTCTGCGCGACGAAGACCGCGAGCACGGCGACGATCCAGACCAGCATGCGACCTCCAGCCGCGGGTCTGGGGTCGTCGCCGTCGGCGAACAACGGTCAGAGGCTCCGCGCGCCGGGCGCGCTCCCGTCCGGTCCCTCCGGGGCGAGCACTCCTGCCGTCAATCGGCTCGCCCGCTCCGGGACCTTCCGTCCGCGCGCCGGGCGCGCTCCCGTCCGGTCCCTCCGGGGCGAGCACTCCTGTAGGCGTCAGTCGGCCGGGCAGGCGAGATCGTCGAACGAGTCCGCGCGCAGGATCCACGCGTGGATCGGGGCATCGGCTCCCTCTCCGACGCGGCTCGTGCCGGAGACCACGAAGCCAGCTCCGTCGGCTCGGACGATCGTCGCGCTCTCGTAGCCGCCGAGCGCGAGCGTCGTCTCGTCGAGCAGCACGCCGTCGCGGTCGGTGCGGATCAGCCAGGCGTCATCGTTGGTGCTCGCAGCCAGGAGCAGGCCCTCGGCCGTCATCGCGATCGACGCGATCGACGCGTTGGGATCCTCGCCGTAGAAGCGCTCCCACCGCGTTCCGCCCGCGGCGTCGATCCGCGTCAGCCACGCGCCCCCCGTGCCGTCGCCCGACCAGCTCTGACCTCCGACGATCACGCTGCCATCGCCCTGCGCGACGAGGTCGAGCGCGCCTTGCGCGTCGAGCACGCGATCCCAGACCACCTCGCCGGTCGCGCGCACTCGCACGACGCGCACCTTGCGATCGGGAAAGGCGCCTGCGTCTCCGGCGAAGACGAGATCGCCGCCCGGCATCTCGACGATGCCGGCGAGCCCGTACGCCCAGCCGACGTCGAAGTACGAGCGCTCGGGACCGAGCGTCCCGTCGGCCGCGATGCGCACGATCGTGGCGCGCGCGCCGCTCGTCGCGAGAAGGATCGTCGAGCCGTCGGGCTGCAAGAGAATGCCGTGCACGCTGCCGTTGCGGTCGTCCCACAGCGCCCGTGCGCCGCGCTCGTCACCGTCGCGCGCGTCGACGCGCACCATCCACGCGAGCGCCGGACCGCCACCGACCTGCGAGTACCCTCCGACCAGCACCTCGCCCGGCGTGGTGCTCGGGCGCGCGATCGCGAACCCACGATCGCCCATCGAGGCGTGACCGTAGCCGCGATCGATCGTGATCGCGCCCGCGCGATCGATCGCGCCGAGCCACGCGTCGCCATCGCCGAAGCCGGTGACCGCATGACCGCCGTCGGGCATCGCGACGTACGCGCGCGGGCCCTTGTGCCACGCGGCGCGGAACGTCGTGAGGAACGCGCCATCCGTCGCGTCGCACACCGCGCACGAGACGCGCGTCCCGACGCACGTCCCTGCCGCGCAGACGTCTGCGCGGGTGCAGACGTCCCCGTCGTCGCAGGTCGTCGCGTCGTCGATCGGATCCGCGACGCAGACGCCCGCGTCGCAGCGCGCGGTCGTGCACGGATCGGCGTCGCAGTCGGCGTCCTCCTCGCACTCGAGCGCGCCCGCGTCGTCGGTGCCGTCTGCGTCGGTTGCGTCGCTTGCGTCGCTCGCGTCCAGCGGCTCGCCCGCATCGCTCGTGTCCGGCACCTGTGCGTCGCGAGGTCCGCCGTCGACAGGCGGTGGGTGGCGGTAGCAGCCCGCGACGGCGAGACAGGCGAGGACGAGGAGCGGGATCGGTCGAGGTGAGGTCATGGGCGCGTGTGAGCGTCGGACCGCCCGCCGCCTTGGATGTTCCGCCGAGGTTTCGATCACCGCGCGTCGAAGCAGAGCTCGACGCGGTTCACGACGATCCGGTTCGACGCCGGGCCGGCGCGCAGGCGCAGCAGGATGCTGCCGTTGCCGGCGCTGATCGCCGCCGTCATGTCGGCGGGGTACCACCGGTACGGCGCGCTGTTCGCGAGCGAGCTCGGGGCCGACGCGCCGGTGCCCTCGAACGTCTGCCACGTGAAGCTGCCGCTCGCGGTGGTGTTGAAGCTGCGGCCGTAGACCGCGATCGTGATGCCGTCGATCGCCGTGAGCCCCGCGGTGCTCAGCTCGACGTCGATGAACACGGTGCCGCCGAGATCGAGGCCGCCCTCGCCCAGGAAGACGTCGTCGAACACCGGCCGGTACCCGATCGATGCCGACGCCGCGGTCACGCGCCAGCGCGAGGTGTCGGGGAGCTGGTTGCGCTCGTAGCGGACGTACGCGGTCGAGCCCGCGCCCGAGCCGTCCCACCGGAACCGCACCGCGTGTGTCCCGACCGCGCCGGAGATGCAGTCTCCGCCGCCGGCGTCGCGGCCCGCGTCGGAGCCAGCGTCACGACCGGCGTCGCGGCCCGCGTCGGAGCCGGCG
>JALYRN010001037.1 GCA_030855295.1 Myxococcota bacterium
GGTGGTGGCGGCGGTCGCGGCGGCGGCGGTCGCAGCGGCGGCGGCGGCGGCCGCGGTCGCTGACTCGACACGAGCGCTCGGCCCCGGGAGGGCCTGCTCGTGAACAGCCTCTGACTCGGCTCCAGAGGGCCGGTGGGCAGCTGCTCACCGGCTCTGTTCATTCGCCGCGACCGTGAGCCGGATTCACGCTGACACGATCTGCGTCAGCGGTCGGATCACGTGAAATGCTCGCGAATATCCCAGGTCCGTCGCCGGCACGAAGGCTGCGATGGCCGTGGGCCATGAATGCTTTTCTTCTTCTTCGGCTTCGTCGCTCTGCCCTCGTCGCGTCATGTGCGTGGCTGCTCGCGATCGCGCTCGCGTGCACCGTCGAGGAGGGTGATCGCGCCTCGACGGGCGCGTGCCCCGAGGGCGAGACCTGCTCGTCCGACGCGCCCGATGGGCTTCGGTTCGCGGGGCTCGCGCTCGGCTCGGTGACCTCGGAGAGGCTGCCGGCGACGGCGGTGTGGGGGCGACAGACGATCCTCGTCGACGGGCTCGGCGTCTCTTCGGCGACGGTGGAGACCTCGAGCGCTTGGTTCCTGACGCTGTCCGAGCTCGACCCCGATCAGGCGTCGTTCGTCGTCTCGGCGGTGTCCCCGGGCGACACGCTGATCCGCGTCGTCGATCGCGACGGCCTCCTGCTCGATCGCGTCTCGCTGCGCACTGCGGCGATCGCGCGCGTGGACGTCGCGCGGATCGGCGACGACGACGCGGTGTCGATCGTGCCCGGCGAGCGCGCCTCGCTGGTCGTGAGGCTCTTCGATGCGGACGGGGAGCGCGTCGTCGACGAGTCGCTGGAGATCACGGGCGAGCACGTCGAGACGATCTCGTGGGACTGCTTCGACGTGGTCGTGCCGGCCGACTGGGATCGGGGAGACGAGCTGATCGTGACGGCGACCGCAGGCGACCGCCGAGCGCACGAGCTGCTGATCCCGATCGTGCGCTGACGCGCGCCGATTTCGAGACAGGCCTTCGAGCCGATTTCTAGACGCGCGCGGCTCGTGGTAGACGGCGACGCGTGAGGGAGTCGCTCGACGTCGGCATCGTGGGCGCGGGGACGGCCGGCAGCGCGGCGGCGCTCTTCCTCGCGCGCGCGGGGCACCGCGTGACCGTGTACGAGCGCGTGGAGGATCCTCGGCCGGTCGGCGCGGGGATCGTGCTGCAGCCGACCGGACAAGCGGTGCTCGCGCGGCTCGGGCTGCTCGCGCCGATCCTCGAGCGCGGCGCGCGCATCGATCGGCTGCGCTGCGAGACCGACGCGCGCCGCACCGTCGTCGACATCGCCTACGCCGACGTCGACGCGCGCCTCTTCGGGCTCGGGCTGCATCGCGGCGTGCTCTTCGAGGTGCTCTTCGCGGCGGCGCGCGCCGAGCCGAACGTCGTGATGCGGCTCGGCGTCGAGATCGTCGCGAGCGAGGAGGCGGGCGAGGGACAGGTCGTGATCGACGCGAGCGGCGAGCGGCACGGACCGCACGCGCTGGTGATCGTCGCGGACGGAGCGGGCTCGCGCATCGAGGTGCCGGGCGTGCGGCGCCGGGTGTCGAGCTATCGCTGGGGCGCGCTGTGGGCGGTGCTGCCGGATCCCGAACAGGTCTATCGCGGCGAGCTCTACCAGGTCGTGAAGAGCGCCCGGCGCATGCTCGGGTTCTTGCCGACGGGCGCGGCTCCGGGGGATGCAGCAAGGCGCGTCGTGAGCCTCTACTGGAGCGTGCGCGGCGACGCGCTCGAGGCGTGGCGCGCGGCGGGGCTGGCGCCCTGGAAGGAAGAGATCCTTCGCTACGATCCGCGCGCCGAGGCGGTGCTCGGCGCGATCGACGACGTCGATCAGGTGCTGCATGCGAGCTATCGCGACGTGATCATGCCGCGCTGGCACGGCGAGCGCGTGGTGTGGCTCGGCGACGCGGGGCACGCGATGAGCCCGCAGCTCGGGCAGGGCGCGAACCTCGCGCTCTGGGACGCGATGACGCTCGGCGACGCGCTCGAGGTGCATCCGACGGCGCGAGATGCGCTCGCCGCGTACTCGCGCGGGCGGCGCGATCACCTCGGCTTCTATCAGCTCGCGACGCGCGGGCTGACGCCGCTCTTCCAGAGCGACTCGCGCGCGCTCGGATGGATGCGCGACCTCGCGCTGCCGATCGGTCTGGCGATCCCGTGGGTGCGCCGCCGCATGGTGCGCAGCATGGCGGGCATCGAGCGCGGCATCGTGCGAGCCGCGTTCCCGATCGAAGCGGTGCGCGGCGCGCTCGGGCCGTAGCGCGCCGAGCCGAGGCGATCTGTCGCGGGCGCGCTCGTGCTGTCGCGTCGTGCCGCGAGCGGTGCGCATTCGAGCGAGGATCGGGGTGGCGCGCCGCTTGCGGCTTCGTTCGTCCGAATGGAGGTGCCATGACGTGGACGAAGATGGGAATCGCGGCGGCGCTGGTCGGCGCGACGGCGCTCGTCGGGTGCGACGAGATCGCGCCGAACGTCGACGAGCGACCGGGCGAAGAGATGGGTTGGCAGGAGTTCCCCGATCGGAACCGTGAGACCGACGGCTTCGGTCCGATCGGCGATCAGGGCAGCTTCACCGAGCAGCGGATGCGGCAGGAGGGCCGCCACGAGGAGGCCGAGCGCACGGTCGGCGATCAGGCCCCGGTGGTGGACGAGCAGCGCTGAGGAGGGCGCGTGTCGCGATCACGCCTGGCGGCGACGACGCACGAGCAGCGCGAGCAGGGCGATCGCGAGCAGCATCGGAGCCGCGCTCTCGCCCCGCGCGCCGGGCGCGACGGCGCACGAGGTCCCGCCTCGGATG
>JALYRN010001038.1 GCA_030855295.1 Myxococcota bacterium
GGCGCAGGTGCGTCGCGGCGCAGGCGACGTCGCCAGCCGAGCTCGTCCGAGGTGAGCCCGAGCACCGGCACCGACGCACCGCCGCCGCCCATTCCCCACGCGACGCCGAGCGGATCGTGATCGAAGCCCTCGACGAGCACCGTCACCTGACCGCTCCCCGCGCCGACGACCCGTGACGTCCACGGCGTGACCAGCTCGAAGCGGACGCCGAGCTCGACCATCGCCTCGCGCCCGGCGTCCGCGTCGAGCAGCTCGCGCAGCCGCGCGCTCGCCCAGCGCTTGCGCACGTCGCCCTCGTCCTCGACCGAGCCCTGCGTCAGCGCGATCGATTGCTCGAACGCCTCTCCGTCGCGGGTGCCGCGCATCGTCACCGCGTCCGGCAGCTCGTCGACCAGCCGCCCGACCAGGCGGAGGTGCTCGCCGACCCCGATCGTGATCGGCCCGCGCGGATAGACGCGCTCGATGCCCTCGCCGAGATCGACCTGCACGCCGCGCAGCGTCGGCCGCGCGGCCTCCGCGAGCAGGTGCATCACGACGCGCGCCGCGCCCTCGCGATCGCGCACCGCGCTCGCCTGCTCGCCGAAGAGCGCGCGCAGCAGATCGATGTTCGCGCCGTCGCCGATCGCGAGCCCGAAGAAGCGCGGCGGCGCATCGAGCGTCGCGAGCGTCGCGCGCAGCGCGGTCGCGTCGAGGCCACCGGTCGTCGGGAGCGCATCGCCGAGATAGAGCACCGCGCCGCGAGGCCTTCCGGCGACCAGCGACGCGGCCCCGCGCAGGCTCGCGCCGAGATCGGTCGCGCCTCCCGCCGACGCGCGCGCGAGCGACTCGAGGATCTGCTCGCGCGTCTCCGCGCTCGCCGCGGCGAGCCCCTCGGGCGCGCCCTCGGGCGCATGTGCCGTCACGTCGGCGAGACGGATCGCGACGCGATCCGTCGGCGCCAGCTGCCGCAGCACGGCCTCGACCACGCCGCGCGCGATCTCGAGATCCTCGGGATCGGTCGCGCCCGAGACGTCGAGCAGCAGCACCAGCTCGAGCGGCGGCGCCGCGGCGCTCTCGTCGAGCGCTCCGCCGATCGCCTCGGTCGACACGTCGATCAGGACGTAGTCGTGCTCGCCCTCCGCGACCTGCTGCGAGGCGAGCCCACCGACGCGATAGGCCGTCGCCACGCTCGGCGACGCGTTCATGCCCTCGGGGTCGTAGAGGTCCAGGTAGAAGTCGGCGCGCGGCCGGAAGTCGCTGCGCCTCAGCACGACGCGCCCGCTCTCCTCGGCGGCGCCCATCCCGGCGCGCAGCGCGCCCGCCGCGGCGTTGCGGGTGTCGACCGTCAGCACGAACTCGCCGAGCAGCGGCGGGTCGCCCTCGGCGCGCATCGGATAGACGTAGGTGCGTCGATCGTCGCGGCGATCGAGCCACTCCGTGTAGCGGACGCGCACCCCGACCGTCGCGCCCGGCAGCACCGGGAAGATGCGCGCGCGCAGGCGCTCGGGGCCGTCCCACGTGAGCTTGCTGCCCAGCGTCTCCCGGTGCGCCCAGCCGATCTCGTAGCCGGGGTTCACGCCGACCGTGCTGACGCTCGACTCCTGGTAGCCGCTGCCGGTGTCGACCGCGAAGCCCTGCACGATCGCGCCGGGCGGCAGCCGCATCGTCCACTCGCCCTCGAGCTGATCCGAGCGCGCGTTGAAGAACACCTGCACGACCTCGGTGATCGCGAGGTCACCGCGGATCTCCGCCGACACCTCGTGGCTCCGGATCGGCAGCGGCGTGCGCGCATGACCGAGCTCGCTCGTGGTGCGCCCCGCGAGGATGCCGACCCGCTCGATGCCGCGGAAGCGATCGCGCGCGGGATCGGCGAGCCCGCCGGTCCAGTCGTCCCACATCGCCTCGGGCGTCGCGATCGGCGCGGCGCCGTCGGGCGCGGTCAGCGTCTCGCCCTGGGCGATGCGGCCCTCGCCGTGCGGCGTGCGGAACGTGACCTCGCCGGAGCCGCAGTAGATGCGCGTGCCCTGCTCGGTGATCGCGACCGCGAACGCCGCGCCGTCGCTGGCGAAGGTGCCCTGTGCCGTCTCGATCGTCGTCGCCTCGGCGCTCGACGCGTCGACCCACACGCGGCCGCTCGCGAGCTGCACGCGCTCGAGGTCCGCGACGCCGCGGGTGTCGCGGTCGAAGAGGATCCATGCGCCGGAGTCGAGCGTGATCGCGCCGCGGCCATCGGCACCGGTCGTGATCGTGGCGTTCTGTTCGACGCGCGCCGGCGCACGCACCGTCTCGGTGTGCCCGTCGCGCTCGAGCTGCATCGTGCCGCGCACGACCTCGGCGAGCGCGACCGTCGGCGCAGGATCGTGGTGCTCGCCGCAGCCGACGAGCGCCAGCAGGACGAGCACGAGCGCAGGAAGTCGGAGCGAGCGCATCAGCGATTCCCCCGCGCAGTCGCGCTCGGCGTGGTCGGGCGCGGTTGTGCCTCGGTCAGCGTGGTGCCGGTGATCGTCCACGCCATCGCGGCGCGCTCGGCCTCGAAGCGGAGCGGCACGATCTCGATCCGCTCGTCGGCGCGCCCCTCGTTCCACACCACCACGAGCTCGGCGTCGACCGCGCCCAGCCGATCGCGGCTGCTGCGACGCACCTCGATGCGGTACGGCGCGTCCTCTTGCTCGGCCACCTCGAACGCCTCGATCCCGAGCTCGGGCGCGAGATCTTCGGGTCGCGTCGGCGTCAGCCCCGGATGCGCCGCCCAGAGCGCGAGCTGCGCGTCCGGGTGCGACCACGTCAGCGACACCCGGAGCTCGCCGGCCTCGCGCAGCACGCCGCTGCGGCGCATGCGCGAGAGCAGCGC
>JALYRN010001039.1 GCA_030855295.1 Myxococcota bacterium
ATCACCAGCCGCCCGGCGAGCGGCAGCTCCATGCCGGCGCGCCGCCCGCGGGAGGTCGCGAGCATGGCGGTGGTGGCGCCGAGCGCGTCGCTCACCTCGACCCCGGGCTCCCGCCGCACCTCGATCCAGAGCACGCCCCGGACCTGCACGTCGCGGCTCCCCGAGAGCACCTGCGAGCAGAACGCGCGATCGACGCGCACCGAGGCCAGCGCATCGTCCGGCATCGTGAACACGCCGTCGATCGCACGCTCGCACGCGTCGAGCACTGCCTTCTTCACGCTTCCCACGAGCTTGCCGTCGGCGGGCTGCGACCACGTGCGATCGGGCTCGAACCTCGGATGGTCCACCCACGAGAGCGCAGGCCAGGCGGCGGGGTCCGCCAGCGTGCCGAGCGGAAGGCGATCCCGGAACGCATGCATCGCGCGCGCGCGAACGTGGCCCGGGTGCAGGGCGAGCACGATCAGCTCGCGCCTGCCGGGAGCGGACGGGGTGACGCGCTCGATCGCCAGCGCACGATCGGAGTCGTCCGCGCTCGGACCGATCGCGTCGACCTTCGGGCGATCGCGGTTCTTCCGCGCGATTCCGTCGAGCCGGAGGTCCTCGTCGGCCTCGTGCGTCGCGAGCGCGGTCGCGAGCAGCGAGGCCTCGCTCCCCGGCGCTCGGATCGCGACGCGCTCGGGCTCGAGCGGCGTCGCGGTGGAGGTGACGTCGCTCGTGATCCAGAGCTTGCCGAAGCGCGTGACCTGCGCGTCGAGCTCGGCCATCGAGAGCCAGCGCTCGTCGGTCGCCTGGAACATCGGCACGTCGCCGATCGCGTCGAGGTGAGCGCGTCCGCCGAGGAGCGCGCTCTCTCGCAGCGCCCTCCGTACCCAGCCGGGCAGCGCGTCGGACGGTACCGTGTCGACGAGGTGCCGGATCACGCGCGCGATCACGACGCGCACCGCGCGCACCAGCTCCGCGCGAGGCAGCTCTGCGGTCGTCGGCTCGCACGCGATGAAGACGCCGGGGCGGAGATCGAGCTCGACGGCGCTGTCCCGCAGCCCCGACACGAAGAGCTCGACCCGGGTCTGCGCGTCGCCCGCCAGGGCGATCTCACCCAGGCCGAGCACGTCGAACGCCTCGCGCTCGGAGAGCGGCGCGACCGCTGCGAGCTCCTCGAGCGACCAGCGGAAGCGCGCCTCGCGCACGTGGCTGACGCGCGGGCGCTCGACGAGCCCCCAGCGCACGCGGCGCGCCGCCTGCAGCCGCTTCAGCCGCGCGGTCGCGTTCCGGAGCGGACCTGCCGCGATCCTCTCGATCATCTGCGTCAGCGCGAGATTGTCGGCCGGGAGCGCGAGGATCGGCGCGTCGAGCTCGGACTCCGGCTCGCCCTCGGCGCGTCCGAGCCAGCGCTCGATCACCGCCGCGACGTGCAGCTCGTCGCCCCGCGTCGCGTCGTCGATCGAGGCGAGCCCGCCCTGCACCGTCTCGAGGATCTTCGCGGTGCGGAGCTCTGCGATCGCGCGCGTCGCGGCGGCGCGACGCTTGGTGCCGGTGTTGTCGCGCAGCCACTCGCACACGAAGTGGAACGCGGCGTCGTCGTGCACGAGAGCGGTCTTCGTCCGAGCGGCGAGCTCGGCCACGATGTTCGCGCTGCCCTCGCGGAGCGCGCCGCGGACCCGTCCGACCGCGGTGTCCGAGAGCGTCTCGACGTCCGCGCCGACGAGCGACGCGTCGACGTCGACGATCGCGGTGAGATGCGGCAGTGGCTCGGTCCGCAGCTCGAGGAAGCGCATCTCGAGCAGGACATCCAGCTGCGTCGCGCGGGGTCCCCGCCGATCGAGCCCGAGCAGCCCGCGGAAGCCCTCGCCGGCGAGCCGCACCGTGATGTCTGCGCCGCGCAGCTCGAGGCGACGCTGCGGCTTGCTGCGATGCGACCTCAGGCGCGCCTCGCGGCGCATGCTCGACAGACGCTCTTCGAGCTCGGACGAGCCCTCGCGCACGCGCAGCTGGAACAAGCGGCCGAGCCCGGCCGCGACGATTCCGTCTGCGACGAGCGGATGCCAGCCCGAGAGCCCGACCGGCACCCGCCGCGCGGCGTCGGGCGGCAAGAACACGAGCTCGCCGCCGAAGTCCTTCGCGACCTCGTCGACGGAGCCGCGCGCATGCGCGCCCGCCCTCGGAAACATCGCGAGCTTCCGGAGGGCCTGGACGCGCGCGTGCCCGAGCACGTTCGCCGCCGACGGACGAAGCTCGTTGCACGCGCGCAGCAGCGCCCGGAGCGCGTCGGTCGGGAGCGTCGAGTGGGGCTGCAGGTGCAGCCAGGTGGGGGGCTGCCCGAGGAGCGCGTCTGCGATCGCGCCGGCGAGGCGGCTCTCGTGCTCGCGGAGCTGGTCGTAGGGCGCGCCGGAGGGGACGAAGCGCGGCGTTCCGTCGTCCGCGGGCACGATCCGATCGTCGTCGATGCGCAGCAGGTAGGGGTGCGCCGCGGCCTTGGTGCGCGGACCGCCGCGCAGCGCGCGATCGCAGTGCGAGACCTCGACCGAGGGCTCGCCGTCGCACCAGCCGAACACACCGCGGTAGTCCTTCGCGTCGATCTCGATCAGCGCGACGCATCGCGATCGCATCCTCGATGTGAGCTGCGCGACGGTCGGCGCGGGACCGTGCGCGGTGTAGTCGACGAGCGGGCCGTCGCCGAGCAGCAGCCCGAGGAGGTCGCGCTCGAGCGTGTCGATCCAGAGGATCGGGCGGCCCGCTGGCTCGGAGGGCTCTTCTCGGGTCCGCCGCAGCACGTAGCCGACGGCGCCGCCCGCCGCGCGCGCGCTGCGCAGGAGCTCGGCGAGGGAGCGG
>JALYRN010000198.1 GCA_030855295.1 Myxococcota bacterium
AAGGCATGGGCGCTCGTCGCCGCCACGTACCAGCGCGACGTTCATGTGCTCGCGAACATCGTCGACATCACGCCGAGGCCCGAGAAGAAGGTCCGAGCGCGTGCGTCACGATGAGAACTGCACCCAATCGTCAGCCCGAGCACACGCGCGTGAGCACCCATCGAGTCGAGGGCGGCTTCGACCTGCAGGTGAACATCGGTCCGAACAACATCGCCGGGCTGATTATCGCGTTCGCAAAGGAAGTGTTCTGGACCCGGGCGGCATTCGAGTCACTCCGCGTTGGTCGCCCGACGTTCATGGCGGAGCTCACGCTTCGGATGCGGCGCGAGGGCGATCGCTGGGCGCTCTCGAGCTCTCGTCGACGCGATCTCCCGGTGCTGCTCGACGGTCCGCTGACCGCCGTCGCGCGCGGCGCGGAGATCGTGGTCCGAGGCGGGCACCCGGTGTACGAGGAGTGGCTCGCCGGGTCGCTGTCCGATTCGAGCGTCGCCGAGTGGGTTGCGGAGTGGATCGCCGTCGTGATCGAGGATCATGTCGACGGACCGCTCGATGCCACGAGGCGTGGCACGTCGACCGGCTATCGCCGCTGAAGTCGGCGTGCGATCACGGAGACGGCGCGTAATCTGCTCAGCGACTGGCTCGAAGTCGGGACTTCGGCCGCACGCACGAAGGATGCTGGGATGAGAGGTCGTGGGCTTGTTCTCGTGTTGTTGGCGGCGCCGGTGTGTGCGGCGATCGTCGTCGTGGTCGCGCTGCTCGCGGTCGACATGAGCGCGACCGGAGAGCCGATCTCGGGGCGCGACGTGGCCGGCGGTCTGGTGTTCGGCGGGCTCGCGCTCGCCGTGCTGGCGATCTCGTTCCGCGCCGCGTGGCGCGCGCGGCAGCATCCGGGGTGGCGCGTCTACCGGGCGCTGTTGATGGCGGGGATGATCGTCGGGCTCGGGGGCGGCGGCATCTTCGGGCTGCAGATCATCACGACCAAGAACGCGCGGACGATGGCGCGCGTCGAGAGCCTCTGCGCGCGCTTCGAGGTGCGCCCCGAGCGATGCGAGCAGCACGCGCGCGCTTGCCTGTTCGAGGTGCGCGCCGATCCGCCGCGCGCCGAGCGCGGGGTGACGAGCGAGCCCGAGCTCGATCCGCGCGCGCCCTCCGACCCGCGCAGCCAGGCGGAGTGGGCGTGTCTCCTGCGCGCGGTCGAGTGAGCGTCAGCGGTCTGCGAGCGAGGTGAGCCGATGCTGTCGGACCAGTCCGAAGAGTCGCTTGTCGCGGACCTCGTCCGCGGGACCGAGCTGGTCATGCGGCTCTTGTGCGACGAGATCTCGTTCGACGTCTTCCTGGCGGAATACGACAGCTTCTATCATGCGAACGCGCTCGACGGGCACGAGCCCGGGCTGCCTCCTCGACGACTCGCGCGCTTCGCGGCGGTGATCGCGATGCACGAAGAGATCGACGCTGCCGTGATCACGCGGATCTACGTCGGGGCGTGGCCCGCGGATGAGCTCGCGAGCATCGGACGCGTGACGCCGGACCAGGCGCTGGTGTCTCTCCGGGAGATCGCCAGGCGGCACGCCGTGGGACGCCTCCTGGAGGAGCTCGCGCCGAAGTAGTGGCGGGACGCTCAGCTGGGCTCGAGGAAGTCGGCGCGGATGGTTTTCTTGCCGAAGCCGGGGAACTCGACGTCGACGTTGGGCGGGGAGCCGGTGCCGAACTTGACGACCTTGCCGGCGCCGTAGCGGACGTGGCGGACTTGTTGGCCTAGGCGGAGCGTCACGTCGGCGCCGTTGCGCTGCATCTTGGCTTCGGCGGGGCCGGCGCCAGTCGTCGGGGCGGCGCGGGAGAGGGAGCGGCCGGGGCGGGCGTCGAAGCGCTCGACGCGGGAGCCGCCGCCGCGGTCGTCGATCCAGGTGGCGTTCGAGCGTCCGCCGAACGAGGGGCGATCGGGCATGTTGGTACCGACGAAGCGGACGTCGGAGCCGGGGAGCTCGTCGAGGAAGCGGGAGCGGGTGCTGGTGCGCAGCTGGCCGAAGACGTAGCGGGTGCTGGCCCAGCCGAGGATGAGGCGCTCGCGCGCGCGGGTGAAGGCGACGTATGCGAGGCGGCGCTCCTCCTCGAGCTCCTCGGGATCGGCGCCCGGCTCGAGGCCGCGGAAGGGGAAGAGCTGCTCTTCCATGCCCGCGACGATGACGACCGGGAACTCGAGGCCCTTGGCGGCGTGCACGGTCATCAGGGTGACCATGTCGTTGTCGGCGCCCTCTTTGTCGGTGTCGGTCTGGAGCGTGACGCGCTCGAGGAACGCGCTCAGCGTCGGCTCCTCGGCGTCGCTCGTGAACTGCTCCATCGAGCCGACGAGCTCGGCGAGGTTCTGCAATCTCGCGTCGGCCTCTGCGGTGTTCTCCGCCTCGAGCGTTCTGATGTAGCCGGTGTCCTCGAGGATCTTCTGCGCCAGCGTCGGGAGATCGAGCTCGTCCGACGCCACGCGCAGCGACTCGATCAGCGTGACGAATTCGCCGAGCTTGTTGCCGCCGCGCTCGCCCGCCGCCGCGCGGCACGCCTCCCATACGCCGGTGCCCGCGGCCGCGGCGCGATCGAGCAGGCGATCGATGGTCGTCTTGCCGATGCCGCGCGTGGGCGTGTTGATGATGCGCAGCACCGAGACGTCGTCTTCCGGCAGCGCGAGGACGCGCAGGTACGCGAGCAGGTCCTTCACCTCGGCGCGATCGTAGAAGCGCACGCCGCCGACCACGCGATAGGGCAGCGACGCGGCGCGCAGCGCTTCTTCCAGCACGCGCGACTGCGCGTGGATCCGATAGAAGACGACGAGGCTCGCGAGGCCTTTGCCCTCGCGCTTGAGCTCGCGCGCGGTGGCGACGACGAGCTCGGCCTCGTCGCGCTCGGTGGGGACGCGGACGACGTCGACCTTCTGGCCCTCGTCGTTGTCGGTCCAGAGCTCCTTCGGCTCGCGATCGAACGCGCGCTCGATGATCGCGTGCGCCGCCCGCAGGATGCGCTTGGTCGAGCGGTAGTTCTGCTCGAGCTTGACGACCTGCGCCTCGGGGAAGTGGCTGCGGAAGTCGAGGATGTTGCGGCGATCCGCGCCCCGCCACCGGTAGATGCTCTGGTCGTCGTCGCCGACCACGCAGAGGCCGCGGTGCACGCTCGCGAGCGCGAGCACCATGCGCAGCTGCGAGTGGTTGGTGTCCTGGAACTCGTCGACCAGCACCTGCGTGAAGCGCGTCGCGAGCTCGAGGCGCAGCGACTCGTCGTCCTCGAGCGCGCGCACGGTGCGGTAGATGAGGTCGCCGAAGTCGAGCGCGCTGCACGCCTTCATGCGCCGCTCGTACTCCTCGACGATCGCGCGCACGTGCACGGTCTCGATGCCGGCGTCGATGTCGCTCGGCGCGACCATCTCCTGCTTCGCGCGCTCGATGCGCCCCGCGATCGTCTTGGGCGGGAAGCGCTTGTCGTCGTACTTCAGGTCGCGCAGCACGCGCGTGACCATCGCGCGCTGATCGGAGTCGTCGTAGATCGTGAAGTCGCGCTTGAGGCCGATGCGGTCGTGGTAGCGGCGCAGCAGGCGCGCGCAGGTCGAGTGGAAGGTGCCGACGAAGAGCTGGTGCGCCGCGCCGGGAACCAGCCGCTCGAGGCGCTCGCGCATCTCCTGCGCGGCCTTGTTGGTGAACGTGACCGCGAGGATTCGCGACGGATGCACCGAGCGCTCCGCGATCAGGTGCGCGACGCGGGACGTGATGACGCGCGTCTTGCCGCTGCCCGCGCCGGCGAACACGACCAGCGGGCCCGCGCCGTGGAGGACCGCCTCGCGCTGGGGCGCGTTCAGGGTCGAGAGATCGATCGCCATCGGGGGGACCGTCTTACCCGACCCCACGTCCGTGTTCCATCCCTGGAGCCGTCCGTGCTACGGATCCCGGAGATGACGCGGGCCAGGCGGGATGATGCCGCCGGGGCACGGCCGAAGACGGCCCGGTCCCCCGGAGCCGCGATCTCTCCGATCGACGCCGAATCCGACGGCGCTTCCGGGGAGGCGCCGCGGCCTGCCGTGGGGCCGGACGGTTCCGAGGGGAACGCGAGCGGATCGGTGAATCGAGCGGGGGCCGTGGCGTCTGAGCGAGACGATGCGGACGCGAGCGAAGGCACGGCTGGCGAAGGGGCTCCCGAGGAGACCGGCGACGGCGCGGATGTCGTCGTCGATGCTGCGGCGCTCGAGCAGCTCGGACGCGATCTGCCCGCGCCGGCCCGCGAGCCGGAAGATCGCGAGCGCGATCGGCTGCTCGTCCAGCGCGCGCAGGCCGGCGAGCGGGGCGCGTTCCGCGAGCTCTACGAGCGGCACCACAAGCGCGCCTTCGCAGTCGCGTACGGCGTGCTCAAGAACAAACAGGACGCCCTCGACGTCGTGCAGGAGTCCTTCGTCAAGGTCCACCGCCACCTGGAGGGCTTCCAGGGCAGCTCGAGCTTCTACACCTGGCTCTACCGAATCGTCATGAACCTCGCGATCGATCAGCTCCGGCGCCGCAAGACGGCGCGCCCCGTGTCGTACGACGACGCGATCGATCGCGAGAGCGACCGGATCGACGACGCGATCCTGCCGCGCATGGTCGACTCGAACCCGCGCAAGGCGGTGATCCGGCGCGAGCTGATGGCGCGCGTCGAGGAGGCGCTCGCGACGCTCCCGGAGTACCACCGGCAGGTGATCGTGCTGCGCGAGATCGAGGGGCTCAGCTACGAGGAGATGGCCGAGGCGCTCGAGGTCCCGAAGGGCACGATCATGAGCCGCCTGTTCCACGCGCGCCGCAAGATGCAGGTCGCGCTCGCGGACTACGCCGACGGCGTCGACCTCGACGTCGAGGAGTGAGCCATGGGCGAGGAGCACCCCGATCGGACGCTGCACCGCTACTTCGACGGCGATCTCTCGCCCGAGGAGGTCTCGGAGGTGCGCGCGCGGCTCGACGCCGATCCGGCGCTGCGCGCGAAGCTCGAGGGGCTGCGCGAGGTGCGGGCGCTCGTGCGCGAGACCGTGGCGCCTGCGCTCGACGAGCTGCCGAGCGAGGATCTCTGGGCGCGGATCGAGGCGCAGGTCGAGCCTGCGGCTGCGAAGGCTGCGGCTCCTGCGCTCGTCGCGGCAGGAGCGCCGGCTGCGGCGAAGCAGGTCGCGGCGCCCGAGAAAGCGGACGGGCCTCGTCTGCGCGGCATCGAGGGCGGTCGGACTGCGGCTGCGCCCGAGCCCGCGCGCGGACGCCGGATCGCCACGATCGCGATCGCGGGGCTCGCGCTCGCGGCGGCGATCCTGCTGCTGGTCATCCAGCCCGGCGAGACCGGAACGGTCGGCGATCCCGACGCCATCGCCGTGGTCGAGCCGCCCACCGGGCCGGGGATCGCGGAGGCCGCCGAGGAGGACGTGTTCCGCACCGAGGTGCTGGAGGTCGACTTCGGCGACAACTCGGGCGCGATCTTCGCCGTCGAGGGCGAGGGCGGCGAGCGCTACGCGGTGGTGTGGCTCGCGGACGTGCAGCCCAAGCAGAGCGTCGAGTGAACATGCCCACCGCGCGTGCAGCTTGGAAACTGACCTCGGCGCTCGGGCTCGTGCTCGCGAGCGCGCTGCCGACGTACGCGGCGCACGCCCAGGAGCGCGGCGCGACGCCGCCGGCGAGCGCGGGCGACGTCGTGCGCAGCGAGGTGTTCGTGGTGCTCGCGGCCGAGGCCGAGGGGGCGATCGATCCCTCGCTCGCCGACATCCCGGCGCTGCGGCAGCCGCCCTTCAACGCGTTCCACTCGATGTCGGTGCTCTCGCGCACGACCGCCGAGCTCTCGTCGCAGCGACCGATCGAGGTCGCGCTCCCGAACGGCCGCCAGCTCCGCATCGAGCTCGAGCGCCAGATGCCCGACGGGCGCTATCGCGTGCGCGTCTCGATCAACACGCCGGGTCAGGCCGACTACCTGCCGTTGCTCCAGATCGTGGCGTCTCCGGGCGACCCGTTCTTCGTCGCCGGTCAGAACTGGCAGGGCGGGACGCTCGTGATCGGCGTGCGCATCGGACAGCGACCGGCCGCTCGAAAATCCACCTGAATCGCGGGTGCCGGGCGGCGTCGAGCCCGGGAGTTGTCTCACCTCGGCAGCCCTGCCCGCGCCTTGTGCAGGGCCGCTGCTGCCGGTAACGTGACGCCCCAGGGGACGACCGTGAGCGCGCAACGCTTCATTCGCTGCAAGCACTGCGGTATGCCCCACGAGGCCGGCGCGACGTCGTGTCCGATCACGGGGCGCGCGCTGGAGCCCGAGCGCCGGCGCGTCTCCGCCCCGCCGCCTCGGCCCGCGCCCGGCAGCTACCAGTGGGCGCACAGCGTCCATCCCCTCTCGGGCCCGCGCGAGATCGAGGGCGACGAGGAAGCGACGCGCGACGTGAGCTCGATGTGCGGCCGCATCGTCGAGGGCAAGTACCGCATCGAAGAGCCGATCGGCCGCGGCGGCATGGGTGTCGTCTATCGCGCCGAGAACACGCGCATCGGCAAGTACGTCGCGATCAAGATCCTGCTCAAGGGCTACGCCAAGGGCAGCGAGAGCGAGCGACGCTTCCTGCGCGAGGCGCGCATCGCGGGCTCGATCGGGCATCCGAACATCGCCGAGGTGTTCGACCTCGGCACGCTCGAGAACGGCGCGCCGTTCCAGGTGATGGAGCTCCTCGAGGGCACCACGCTCGCGGGGCGCATCCGCCACGAGGGCGCGCTGCCGATCGACGAGGCGCTCGAGTACGCCGAGCAGATGCTGAGCGCGCTGTCGGCAGCGCACGAGCGCGGCATCGTCCATCGCGATCTCAAGCCCGACAACATCTTCCTGCACTGTCCTCCGCGAGAGCAGAGGCAAGGCCACACCATCGCGAAGCTGCTCGACTTCGGCGTCTCGAAGTCACTGCTGAACGATGCGACCTTGTCGCTGACGCAGACCGGTGTCGTGGTCGGCACCCCGTACTACCTCGCGCCGGAGCAGGCGCGCGGTGATCGCGGCGTCGACCATCGCGTCGACATCTGGGCGATGGGCATCGTGCTGTACGAGTCGCTGACGGGAGCGCTCCCGTTCAAGGCCGACAACTACAACGCGCTGATGGCGAAGATCCTCAACTCGCGCCCGGTGCCGCCGCAGCACATCCGGCCGGCGATCCCGGAGGCGATCCAGGACGTGGTGCTGCGCGCGCTCGCGTTCGAGCCGCAGGATCGCTTCCACTCGGCCGACGAGATGCTCGCGACGATCCGCAGGGCACGCGGCACGGCCGATCGCTCGTCGGATCGCCCCTTCCGGGCGCTGCCCGACGTCCCCGTGCTGCACTCGAGCTTCCCGACCGACAACACGCTCTCGGATCTGCGGATCTCGACGGTGCAGGGGCCCGAGGATCCGACCGAGATCAGCGAGAGCTTCTCCTATTCGGAGATCGACGCCGGCCGCAAGTCGCGCTCCTGATCCGATCGATGAAGCGCGACCATCCCGACGTCATCGAGCTCTCGGGGCTCGGTGCCCTGCCTGCGCCCGCGGCCGACGTGGTGCGGGTGCTCGCGCCGCTGGTCACGCCCGAGCGCATGGCGCGCATGGACGCGGTCGTCGCGCGGCGGACGCGATCGCTCGTGCCGGTGCTCGAGGATCTCGCGGATCCGCACAACGGCGCCGCGGTGATGCGCTCGGCGGACGCCTTCGGATGTCAGGAGGTGCACGTCATCGAGGACCGGCACCGGTTCGCGGTGTCGCACCAGGTGACGCGCGGCACGCACCGCTGGCTCGATCTCGTGCGTCACGCGAGCACGTCGGCGTGCATGGACGCGCTGCAGGCGCGCGGGTACGAGGTGTTCGTCGCCGCGATGGACGGAACGATGGGCCCCGAGGAGCTCGCGGCGCGGCCCAAGGCGGCGATCGTGTTCGGCAACGAGCACAAGGGCGCCTCGGCGGAGGTGCGCGCGCGCGCCGCGGGCGTGTACCGGATCCCGATGGAGGGCTTCGTCGAGAGCCTCAACGTCAGCGTCGCGTCGGCGATCACGCTCTACGTCGCGTCGCGCGGGCGACACGGCGATCTCGACGACGCCGCGCGCGACGAGATCCGCGCGCGCTTCCTGCTCGCGACCGTGCGAGACGCCGAGCGCGTCGTGCGCGAGCGGTTGCGAATCGCCGGCGAGAGACGCTGAGCGTCGGGCTCACGCGCCGAGATCGACGCGCCACGCCGGCACGGAATCCCGAAGGGGGTCGCCGTTGTTGCTACCACGGCTCGGGCGGGGCATCGTCGCCGAGCCCTCGGATGGCGGAACCGACCAAGAGCGCGCGCGATCGCGACCGAACCTCGCCGAGCCTCCGGACGCGGAGGGCGGTGGGCAGCGTGCGTGGGCAGCCGTCGCGGTCGCGGCGCGGGCGCGCGGGCGTGCTGCGATGGGCGGTGCGCATCGGCGTGGTGCTCGCGGTGCTCGTGGTGCTCGCGGCCGGCACGTTCATGGGGATGATCGCGTACTACTCGCAGGATCTCCCGGACGTCGCGCAGCTGCGCGAGTACCGCCCGGCGCAGGTCACGCGCGTGCTCGATCGCGACGGCGAGGTGATCGGCGAGCTCTACGAGGAGCGCCGGACGGTGGTGCCGCTCGAGCGGATCCCGCGCGTGCTCGTGCTCTCGGTGCTCGCCGCGGAGGACGCGGACTTCTATCGCCACGAGGGGCTCGACTACGCCGGGCTCTTCCGCGCCGTCGTGCGCGGCGTGATGGACGGCGGCCACTTCCGCGGCACCTCGACGATCACGCAGCAGCTCGTGAAGAACCTGCTGCTCGGCCCCGAGCGGAGCTTCTCGCGGAAGATGCGCGAGCTCATCCTGGCGCGACAGGTCGAGTCGGAGCTCTCGAAGGACGAGATCCTCGGGCTCTACCTGAACCACATCAACTTCGGGCACGGCCGCTACGGCGTGCAGGAGGCCTCGCAGTACTACTTCGGCAAGGACGTCTCGGAGCTGACGCTCGCGGAGGCGTCGCTGCTCGCTGGGATCCCGCAGTCGCCGACGCACCTGTCGCCGCGCACGCACCCCGAGGCATCGCGTCGGCGGCAGCGCTTCGTGCTCGATCAGCTCGAGCGCAAGCGCGCGGAGTACTGGCCCGACCTGACGGTCGAGGAGATCCGCGCGGCGCGCGAGGCGCACGTCGAGATCGCGCCGCTGCCGGAGTCGCGGCAACAGGCGCCGGAGATCGTCGACGTCGCGCGGCGCCTGCTCTCGGAGCGCGTCGGCGCCGAGGCGGCGCGGCGAGGCGGGTACGTCGTTCACACGAGCGT
>JALYRN010001040.1 GCA_030855295.1 Myxococcota bacterium
CGGAGGGTGAGCTCGACGCCGCGGACGAGCCGCCGCCCGCCGAGGCCGCGCAGCGATCGCCCGAGGACGCGCAGCCGACCGGCGCGCTGGCGCGGGCGGGAGGTGCGCGATGATCGAGATGTTCGGTGGCTACGCGCCGCTCCTGCCGATCCTGTTCATCGCGCTCGCCGGGCTCGTGCTGATGCTCGTCGACGCCTTCGTCCGGCGCGGCGCCGAGCTCGCGATGGGCAGCTTCGTCATCCTCGCGCTCACCGCGGGGCTCTCGCTCGCCCTCTGGGATCTGGCGCCGAGCGCAGCGACCGAGGCCGTGCTCGGGAGCTGGGTGGCGGTCGATCGCCTCTCGCTGTTCATCGACGTGACGGCGTGCGGCGGCGCCGCGCTCGCCGCGCTGCTCGCGGGCGGCTACCTCCGCGCGCATGGCCTCGATCGGGGCGAGTTCTACGTCCTGCTGATCTTCAGCACGTTCGGCGCGATGGTGCTGGGCCGCGCGAACGATCTCCTGACGCTCTTCCTCGCGCTCGAGACGCTCTCGCTCGGCGTGTACGGCATGGTGGCGTTCCGCCGCCACAGCCCGCGCGCCGCGGAAGGTGCGATCAAGTACTTCCTGCTCGGGAGCTTCGCCTCCGCGATCCTGCTCTTCGGCTCCGCGCTCGTCTACGGCGCGACGGGCTTCACCGACTTCTCGAGCATCGCCGCCGCCGTACAGGGCGGGGAGATCGATCTGCGCCTCGCGATCATGGGCATGGCGCTGATCATGGTCGGCCTCGCGTTCAAGGTGAGCGCGGTGCCGTTCCACATGTGGGCGCCCGACGCGTACGAGGGCGCGATCACGCCGGCGACGACGTTCATGGCGGTCGTCGTGAAGGCGGCCGTGTTCGGCGTGCTGCTGCGCGTGTTCTTCGTCGCGTTCGGCGACGACATGCTCGCGGGCGACGCGGCCGGCTGGCCGCCGGCGATCGCAGGGCTCGCCGCGATCACGATGGTCGTCGGCAACCTCGCGGCGATCGTCCAGAAGAGCGTCAAGCGCATGCTGGCGTACTCGTCGATCGCGCACGCCGGCTACATCCTCGTGGGCGTGGCGGCGGCCGCGGTCGCCAGCGACGAAGGCGGCTGGGACGTGACGGCGCTCGCGTCGGTGCTCTACTACCTGCTCGCGTACACGGTCTCGAACGTGCTCGCGTTCGGTGCGCTCATCTACGCGGGCTCGCGCGGCAACGAGGCGGTCAGCTACGAGGATCTCGCCGGCCTCGGCCGGCGCCATCCGGTGGTCGCGGTGCCCTTCGTGCTCGGTGTGCTCTCGCTGATGGGCATCCCGCCGACGGCCGGGTTCTTCGCGAAGTATTACGTGCTCACGGCGGCGGTCGCGGCGGGCGGCGGCATGGTCTGGCTCGCGGTGCTCGGCGTCGTCACGAGCGCGATCGGCGCGTACTACTATCTTCGCGTGATCGTGTTCCTCTTCATGAAGCAGCCCGAGCCGGGGGCGCCGATCGCGACGCCGATGCGCTCGTTCTACGTCGTCGCGGCGCTGCTGCTGTCGGGGTACTTCGTGCTGCGGATGGGGCTCGCGCCGAGCGCCTACCTGCAGATGGCGCTCGAGGCAGCACAGAGCCTCGGCTGACGATGAGACGCTCGATCGACCCGGGGCGGGTGCTCGTCGTCGTCCTCGCTCTCGTCGCGCTCTCGGGCTGCGACTGCGCGGGCGAGCCCGGCGCGACGGGCACCTCGGCGACGGCCGATCGTCCGGCCGGCGACACCGGGTTCATCGAGGGCATCGTGCGCCTCGCCGACGGCGCCGAGATCCCGCAGTACCCGGAGAACCCGCTGCAGGCAGCGGGACGCAGCCCGATCCCCGACGACTGCACGCCGCCGCGCGAGGCCGACCGGACGCCGGTGACCGTCGCCGACGAGACGGGCGGTCTGATCGGCCTGTCGATCGTCGGAACCGGCGCCGAGGAAGGCAACTGGCCGCGCGCGGAGGAGCCGGTCGTGCACGAGGTGGTGATCCGCGACTGCCGGATCACGCCGTCGATCCTCGTCGCCACGCGCGGCGACCGCGTGCGGATCTCGAACGAGACTGCGTACCCGTTCTTCCCGGAGATCGGCGAGGGCATCCTGCAGGCGCTCCTTCGCGGCGAGCCTCGCGAGGTCCCTCTGGAGCGAGGCGGCGTCCGCACGATCCAGTGCGGGTTCGCGGCGCCGTGCGGCCGAATGGAGCTGATCACGCTCTATCACCCGATCCACACGGTCTCGGGACCGGAAGGTCGCTTCCGGCTCGAGGTCCCGGCGGAGCAGGACGTCCGGATCACGGCGTGGCATCCGCTCTTCCAGGAGACGGCGACCACGACGCGCGTCGGGGCCGGAGAGACGCGCGAGGTCGAGCTCACGATCCGACCGGGCGGGCTTCGCCTCCCCGATTCGCCCGAGGGCGGCGGCGATGTGCCGGCGGAAGATGTGCCGGCGGGCGATGTGCCGGCGGGCGATGTGCCGGCGGACGATGTGCCGGCGGGCGATGTGCCGGCGGACGATGTGCCGGCGGGCGATGTGCCGGCGGACGTCGCGCCCGACCCGAACGTCCCGTTCTGAGCTCGGAGGCTCGGCGCCTCACTCATCCGAGCGTGGTGCGTCGGCGACGTCGAAGAGCTCGAGATCGTCGAGCGTGAGCTCTCCGATCGGCGCGATCTCGCTGCTCGTCGTACCGCCGCTGGTCGCGGCGATGCTGGTCGCGGCGATGCTGCTCGCCGAACCGCTCGACGCGAGCCGCTCCTCGAGCTCCGCGACCCGGTGCTCGAGCTCGACTGCGCGGGCGCGGCTGGAGTCCGCGG
>JALYRN010001041.1 GCA_030855295.1 Myxococcota bacterium
GGAGCGGGCGAGCCGATCAGCTCGCGTGCGTCTACAGGAGTGCTCGCCCCGGAGGGCGCGTACGGGAGCGCGCCCGGCGCGCGGACGGAAGCGACCGGAGCGGGCGAGCCGATCAGCTCGCGTGCGGACCTCGGCTCGCGCCGGGCTCTCCACCGTTCGCTCGAGGTCTTCGGACCGCATGCGGCACCAGCCTCGAGAGCTCGTTCAGCAGCGCGTCTCGCGAGCACGGCTTGCGGACGATCGCATCGAACGCGGGGTCGTTGGCCAGCGCGCCCTCGCTCGTGCTCACGAGACCGATGAACGCCGGCGGGTGTGCCGTCGCGTCGCGGATCGATGCGCAGATCTGCACTCCGCTCATGTCTGCCACGTGCGATCCGGTGATCACCACGTCGGCACCTTCGCGCGTCACGTGCTCGATCGCTTCCGTCGCCGACGTGAAGGCGCGCACGTCGTAGCCGAGGCTCTCGAGCCAAGCAAAGAGGGTGTGGATGGTGCGCTCTTCGTCGTCCACCAGCACCAAGCGCGTCGATCGGTCCTCGCGCCGCGTGCCCATCTCTCCTCCGATCCGGACCCAGCGGGCCCTGCATACGCCCTTGCTGGCGAAGCAAAGATCGACCCCGTCCCGTGGCTGCGCTCGTCAGCGCGCGCGGCCTCGACCGCGCCGCGAAGCGATGCCCCGATCGCGGCGAAGCGCCTCGCTGGGTTCGTGCCCGTGACGCGAATGACGCCCTGGATCGGTGCCTGCACGTTTCCGCGTGGACGCGCGGCATGTCGGCGCGCGCGATGAGGTTGGACTCCCATGAAGCATGATCTCGAGGACTTCGAGCGGACCACGATGCCGGCGCAGCTCCCCCGCCGCGACAAGCGCGACGCGGGCCGCACGCCGACCGCGAAGACGCCGGTGAGCGTTCGCGGGCACCACGTGCAGATCGACGCGCACCATCGCCAGTACATGCGCGAGCGGCTCGGTCACAAGCTGGCGAAGTTTGCGCCGAGCATCGAGCGCATCGCGGTGCGCGTGGAGGATCTGAACGGCCCGAAGGGCGGCGTCGATCACGCCTGCCGCATCCAGGTGTCGCTGAGCGGGCTGGGGCTGATCGTGGTCGAGGAGCGGCACGCGGAGGCGATCCCGGCGTTCGATCTCGCGGTCGACACGATGGAGACGGCGCTGAAGCATCGCTTCGGCCGGGTGCGCACCGCGGGCGTCGGCAGCCGTCGGCGGTCCGAGCAGCAGCGCCGCGCCTCGCTCCCGACGCTGCTCGAAGAGCGCAGCTCGAAGTGGTGAGCCGATTCGGGCACCCTTCGAGTCAGCGGCGGAATTCGAGGAAGAGCTCCTCGCCGCGGCGGACGCGCACGCGGCTCGGCACCGGGTAGGTGCCGGGGTCGAGCTCGACGAACTTTCCTTCCGCGTCGTTCCAGCGCTCGATGCCGGGGCCGGTGACCACGAGGGTGGCGCCGCCCCCCGGCTGCGCTTCGATGCGGCCGTCGGTGGGCTGTCGCTTCAGCGAGGGCAGCGGCGCGCGAGGCCCGCCGAGCCATACCGCGGCGGCCCGACGGAAGCCCCGCCGCGTCTCGGGGAAGCGGCGCAGCGGACGCCAGCCGTCGTCTCCGTCGCGCAGCGAGAGCAGCTCGTCCTGGCTGCGCGCGCTCAGCAGCAGCGCCCCAGGATCGAAGCGCGCCGGCGACACGATCCCGTGGATCAGCCAGATCAGCAGCGCGAGCGCGAGCAGCGCGGCGATCGCCATCGCGATCTGCTGCCCGGGGCACACCCAGAACGATGCCGCGCTCACCTCGATCTGGATCGGCACGCGCAGCTCGCTGCCGTCCGCCGAGAGCACGAGCGTGCCCGCGCGCGTGCCTGCGCCGCAGCAGCTGCCGGCGGCGACGCGCAGCGGCAGCGCGATCGTTCCGTCCTCCGCGGCGTGCACCTCGGTCGCGGCGGCCTCCGCCCAGACGCGCGGATCGTCTCCCAGCCCCTCGACGCGCACGTCGATCGAGGTCTGCGCGATCGGACCGGGCACCTGCACGGTGCGCTCGATCTCCTGACCCGCCGTCAGCCCCAGCGTGATCGGCGTCGCGCGCGCATAGCGGAGCGTCGCGCGCACCGGGAGCGCGTGCGCCGTCATCTCGGGCGACGCGATCGGCGCCAGCGACACCCGCATCAGCACCTGCCGCGGCTCGCCGTCGCCCTCGCTGATCAGCGCGCAGAACGGGCGCGCGCGCACGATCGCGTGGACCTCGAGCCCGTCCTGCAGCGGCACGTCGTCGCCGCCCTGCACCTCGCAGCGCACGCACGCCTGGATCGCCTCCGAGCCCTCGACCGCGCACGACGCACGACCGCGCGCGCCCGCGGGGAAGGCGCCCGAGTAGCGCAGCACGAGATCGTCCGGCACCGCGCGCGGGAGCTCGCCGAGCTCGACCTCGGACAGCGCGCGCTCGGGCGCTGACGCCAGCGTCACGCGCTGCACGCCGAAGCTCACGGCGGCGAACCCGATCTTCGTGTCGACGGGCTCCGCGAGCGCGCCGCCGGTCGCGCGGAACGTGCGCTCGTGACGACCTCGCTCGAGCTCGGCGCCGAGCTGCGCGTGGAAGATGCCACCCTCGCCGGGCTGCATCGGGCTCGGGTCGCTCCCCGAGGCGCAGTCCTCGCGCTCGCAGAGCTCGATGCCGAAGTCGAACGACGCGTGCGGCACGATCGTCTCACCGGGATCACCGACCAGGCGCGCGTACGCGCACGCCGGCTGCCCCGCGCGCACCGGGACCTCCGTCGTCCACGGCGCCGCCGGCGCGTCGCCGCACGGCGCGACGATCGCCTCGACG
>JALYRN010001042.1 GCA_030855295.1 Myxococcota bacterium
ACGCGTCGGCCGACGCGGACCAGGGCGCGTCCGAGCACGGCGAGCCACAGCCCGCGGAGTGACGCGCGGAGACGATCAGCCGGCCGCGCGCGCGCACGAACGGCGGGGCGGGTACGTCCGTCCGGCGCGATCGCTCGCGGACGATCTCGGGCCCCGGCCTGGATCACCGGTCAGGGGAACGCGAACCCTTCTTCCGCCCGGCGACGCCGGCCCCGAGGACCCTCCGCCTCCGCCGGCGCGCATCGCGCCCTCGATGCATGCGACGAGCTCGTCGATGTCGTACGGCTTGGCGAGGACGGCCGCCGCCTCGATCCGCACCGCGATCTCCGCGAGGTCCGGCGTGCCCGACGAAATGATCGCCGGCACCGAGAGCCCGCGCGCGCGCATCTGCTTCAGCGTCGACTCCCCATCGAGCACCGGCATCACGAGATCGATCACGACGACGTCGAAGCCCAGCACCTCGAGCATGTCGAGCGCCTCGCGCCCGTCGTGCGCGACCTGCACGTCGTAGCGATCGGCCAGCGCATCCTGGAGCGCCTCCGCGAGATCGAGGTCGTCCTCGACGATCAACACCCGCTTCACGATCTGACCTCCGTCGGTAGGATCAAGGCCGCGCTCGTGCCCGCTCCGGGCCTTCGCGCGAGCGTCAGGCGGCCGCCGTGCGCGACCGCGATGCGCCGGGCGATCGCCAGCCCCAGGCCGAGCCCCGGATGCGCGCGCGGCATCGCGTTCGCACCGCGGAAGAACGGCGTGCCGATCCGCGGCAGGTCGGCCTCGGAGATGCCCGGGCCCTCGTCGAGCGCGGTGAGCACGACCTGCTCCGGCTCGAAGCGCACGACCAGCACGACGGAGCCGCCTTCCGGCGAGTACTTCACGGCGTTGTCGAGCAGGATGTCGAGCGCCTGCGCGATGCGCTCCGGGTCGGCGCGGACCGCGCGCGGCGTCCCCTTCACCTCGAGCTGCAGCGCGATCGCGCGGTGCGACGTGTCGCTCCGGACCTCGAGCGCGCTGGTCGCGATCGCGACGAGATCCGCGTCCGCCAGCTCGACGTGCGTGGGGCCCTCGAGGGAGACGTCGATCCCGGCCGACGCGTGCGCGACCAGGCGTCGCAGCCGACCGACCTGCCGCTCGAGCTTCTCCGCCGTCGCGATCTCGATCGGCGTGCCGGCCTCGGCCGCGCGCTTCGCCCCGGCGGTGTAGAGCACCAGCGACTGCAGCGGCGTGCGCAGCTCGTGCGCGAGCATCGCGAGAAAGGTCGTCTTCGCGTCGTCCGCGGTGCGCCGCTCGTGCACGTCGACGCAGTGCCCGATGAACCCGGCGAAGTCGCCCGACGGATGGAAGAACGGCGCGCCGCGATCGAAGATCCAGCGGTACGCGCCGTCGTGACGGCGCAGCCGGTACTCCATCTCGAACGCTCGGCGTCCCTCGAAATTCGCGAGGTAATGGTCGACGCAGCGCTGGAGGTCGTCGGGATGCACGCCCTCCGCCCAGCCGTCGCCGACCTCCTGCGCGAGGCTGCGGCCCGTGAACGAGAGCCAGGTCTCGTTGAAGTAGTCGCACTTCGCGTCGAGCCCCGCGCGCCAGATCATCGTCGGTGCCGCTTCCACGAGCACCCGGTACTGATCCAGGGGCAGCTCCATCGATGCCCTCGTAGCAGGATGCCCGAGCGGGGGTAGTCGCCCGCGGCCGAGGCGCGTGACAGGGTGCGCGGGTGCGTACGACGGTCGGGCTGGCGCTCTGGATCGTGCTCGCGGTCTCGCCCGCGGTCGCCGGTGCGCAGGCGGCGCCCGATCTCATCGAGCTCGGCGAGGACGCGGCGGTGCGGCGGATCGTGAGGCCGTGCTGGTACACCGTCGCGGCGACGTGCTCGTGGTGGCAGCCCGAGGGCGCGCTCTCGTTCGGCGGGATCCGTGATCTCGAGGTCGCGAGCGCGTTCGCGCGCGCGCCCGGGGGGCGCATCCTGGCGATGGTCCCGGGGCTCGCGCAGGGCTACGCGGCGCCCGCCGACGTCGGATACGCGGTCACCGCGACCGTGCTCTACACCGACGATCTCGGCGCGACGTGGCAGCGCGGCGACTGGCCCGACGCGCACGCGCACGCGCGAGCGTTCGCCTTCGATCCGAGCACGCGCGCGGCGGTCGCGGTCGGCGATGCCGGGAGCATCTGGACGAGCGACGACGGCGGCGAGCGCTGGCGCCGCCGGCGCTCGTCGAGCGGCACGGTCTACGTGCGCGCATGGGTGCGCGGGCGGACGGTGATCGTCGAGGACGATCGCGGGGCGCTGTGGCTCTCGCGCGACGGCGGCTTCGCCCTCGAGTCGCTCGCCGATGGCGGTCGCGTCGAGGTCGCGGACGACGGCGCGCTGGTGATCGCCGCGCGCGACGGCACCTGGCGCGTCGACCCGCAGGGCGGCATCTCGAGGACGCGGTGAGCCGGCACGTGCTCGCCCCGCCGCCCGACCACCGCCCGACCATGCTCGCTGCGATCACCGCGTTGTACGCCGCGCCCGACACCCGGAGCGTCGCGTGTACCGCGGCGAAAACGCCGAAAAAGGCGGCAAATCGGGGCTGCGGCGGGGTGGGGACGAGATCCCCAGCGTCGCGAGGCAGCGCGCGGGGCGCGCGAATCTCTCGCGAAAATCGCGGCTCGGCGCCGGTACGGAGCTTGCCATGGGAGCGCGCCATGCTGCTGCGCGCCCACCCCCTCCGCCTCGTCCTCCTCTCCTTCGCCCTCCTTCCGGCCCTCGGGTGCGAGGGCTCGCTCGAGATGTCGGAGCTCGCCGTCGACGCCGCGCTCCCAGGCGCCGACGCCGGCGC
>JALYRN010001043.1 GCA_030855295.1 Myxococcota bacterium
GCAGGCGCGGGCGAGAGCGCTGCGCGCGGCGCGTGGGCGCTCGGCCTGGCGCTCGGGCTGGCGGCGATCATCCGCCGACGTCGTCACTGACGCTGGGCGGCGCGGGCGCCGGCACCTCGATCTCGAGCTCCTCGAGATCCTCGAACGCGTTCGAGAGCGCAGCCTCTTCGGCGTCGGCGTCGGCGTCGGCGTCGGCGTCGGCGTCGGCGTCGGCGCTCGCCTCGAGCGCGATCGGATCGCTCGCGGTCCCGGTCTCCTGCTCGATCGCGTACTCGCCGAGCGCCTCGGCCGCGGCGTCGACCTCGCCTTCGCTCGCGCTCACGCTCGTGGTCAGGTCGGGATGGAACGCGAGGTGGATCGCCCTCGCCTGCCGCTTCGAGGCGCCGGCCGCGATCAGCCTCGCCTCGTCGGCTTCGATCACCGACTTGAGCGAGCCGAGCTGCGTCAGCAGCAGCGCGCGCGTCTTCGGTCCGATCCCGGGCACGTCGTCGAGCCCGCTGCGCAGGCGGCGCCGCTTGCCGAGCTTCTTGCGCAGCTCGTTCGAGACGCGGTGCGCCTCGTCGCGCACGAGGCCGAGGAACCACCGCGCGGCGCTCCGCTCGCGCAGCACGATCGGGTTCTTCTGACCGGGGAGATACACGCGCTCGCTGCGCGTCTCGCCGCCGACGTCCTTCTCCTTCGCGAGCGCGCAGACCTGCAGCTCCGAGATGCCGAGCTCGCGCAGCACCTCGACCGCGATCCCCAGCTGGCCCTTGCCGCCATCGACCACCAGCAGATCCGGCAGCTCCCAGCCCGTGTCGTTCGCGCGCGCGAGACGCCGCGACAGCACTTCTTTCATGGCCCCGAAGTCGTCGCCCCCAGAGACGCGGCGCACGTGGAAGCTCTTGTAGCGCCGGCGATCGGGCTCGCCGTCGAGCAGCGCGGTGATCGCCGCGACGGTGTCGGTGCCGCCGGTGTGCGAGACGTCGAGGCACTCGATCCGGCGCGGCACGTCGCGCAGCCGCAGCACGCGCTGCACCTCGCCGAGGCGCGCGTCGAGGTCCTCCTTCTCGCGCTGCTTCTCGCGGAACGCGTGCGCCGCGTTCTCGCTCGCCATCCGCACCAGCCCCGTGCGTGCGCCGCGCTGCGGGACGATGATGCGCACCTTGCGGCCGCGCTGCTCGCTGAGCACCTGCGCGAGCCCGTCCATCGCCTCGACCGCGCTCGGCAGCAGGATCTCGTCGGGCAGCTGCGCGCCCTGGCCGTAGTACTCGCCGACGAACGACGCGAGGATCTCCTCGTCGGGCAGGCCGACGCTGCCGAGGTCGAACGTGCGCACGCTGGTCATGCGCCCGTTGCGCACCATCACCAGCGCGACCTCGGCCCGATCGCCCTGCACGAAGAGGCCGATCACGTCCTGATCGACGTCCTCGAGCGTGTCGATGCGCTGATCCTCGCGCACCCTCTCGACCGCGCGCAGCTGATCGCGGTACGAGCCCGCGCGCTCGTACTCCCACTGCTCGGCCGCGTCGCGCATGCGCGCCTCGAGCGCGTTCACGAGCTCGTCGTGCCGGCCGTCCAGGAACAGGCGCACCAGCCTCGCTTGCGCGAGGTACTCGTCGCGATCCACCTCGAGCACGCAGGGCGCCGGGCAGCGCTTGATCTGGTGCTGCAGACAGGGCCGCACGCGCGAGCGGAAGTCGCCCTCCTTGCACGTGCGGAGCTGGAAGTGACGGTTGACCAGGCGCAGCGTCTTGCGCGCCGAGGTCGCCGAGTCGTAGGGGCCGAAGTACCAGGCGCCGTCGGGCTTGGGCCGGCGCACGACGTGGAGCTTCGGCCAGGGCTCGCGCGGATCGAGGCGCAGCGAGAGGAAGTCCTTGTCGTCGCGCAGCTTGAAGTTGTAGCGAGGCTTCAGCTCCTTGATCAGCGCGTTCTCGAGCAGCGCCGCTTCCTTCTCGTTCTCGACGACGAAGGTCTCGAGATCGCCGATCTCGCGCGGCAAGCGCGCGATGAAGAAGCGCGTGTCGCTCGAGCCCGCCTGGAAGTAGCTGCGCACGCGCGAGCGGAGGCTGCGCGCCT
Source organism: Myxococcota bacterium (assembly GCA_030855295.1). Lineage (GTDB taxonomy): Bacteria > Myxococcota_A > Polyangia > Polyangiales > Sandaracinaceae > Sandaracinus. The sequence continues at coordinate 2,059 of JALYRN010001043.1, forward strand.
TGCCGACGTAGAGCGCGCCGCCCTTCTTGTCGCGGAACACGTACACGCCGGGCCCCGCGGGCAGCGCGTCGAGCTTCGCGCTCACGATGTCGGGCAGCGGCACCGGCGGATCATGGAGCCGCCCGGCCGCGCGCGCCGCCCCGGGCGCACCGCGCGTCGCGCTCTGCTGTCAGCGGGGTGTCAGCTGTCAGCGGGGTGTCAGCTGCTCTCGATCGCGCGCTCGTCGGTGACGACCACCTGCACGCGCGCGTCGCCCTCGGTCTCGGGCACCTCGCCGACGAGCTGGAAATCGAACACCACGCCGATCCGCGTCGCGCGCGAGAGGCTCGGGAGCAGCCGGTCGTAGAACCCCGCCCCGTATCCGATGCGCGCGCCGCGCTCGTCGAGCGCGAGGGCCGGGACGATCACGAGATCGACCTCGCCGGGATCGACCCGCGGCGCGTGCTCGGGCGGCTCGGGGACCCGCATCGCGCCGCTCTCGACGGGCACGTCCTCCGCACGCCACTCGCGGACCTCGAGCACGTCCTCGTTCATGCGGGGCGCCACCACGCGCTTGCCCGCCGCCCGCGCGGCGGACGCGGCCGTTGCGGTGTCGACCTCGGTGCGCATCGAGATGAAGAGCATCACGGTGCGCGCGCGCTCCCACTCAGGTCGCGCGAGCACGCGCTCCCAGATGCGCGCGCTCCGCTCGCTCCGCGCCTCCGCGGGGATCGCGCGACGCACCGTGCGCATCCGCTGCCGGAGCTCCGCCTTCACGC
>JALYRN010000199.1 GCA_030855295.1 Myxococcota bacterium
GTGCTCGCCCGTCGCGCGAAGGCTCGGGCGCGCGGGCGGGCGATCGCTGCGCGGCAGTGCGCTCCGCGGAGGCGTGCTGCTCGGCGCGCGCACGCCCTCGGCCGGTGTCCGGGACTGCGCGGGGAGATTCTGCGTGCTCATCGCCTGCGACATCGTGCGCTGGCGTCCGGTGAGCCAGCGATGCGCCTCGTGCACCGCGACGAAGCCGCGGATGCGCGCGCGCTCCGAGAGCGCGATCATGTTGACGCTCGTGACCTGGAGCTCGGTCGAGAGGACGAACGCCATCTGCTCGAAGCGGCCCGAGACCAGCCACTTCCAGAGCGCGTCCCGCACGCCGTCGTCGCGCCCGACCGGCTCCGTCCCGCGGGAGTCGATCAGCACGCGCATCAGGCCGGTGCGCTCGACGACCGCCTGGATCGCCGCCGCGTACTTCTCGACCTCGGCGACGCTGCGGAGCGTGCCCTCCTCGACGATGAAGAGATAGCCCGGCCGCTCCTCGAACGTGATGCGCCCATGGCGCAGCTCGACCGTCTCCGACATCGCCCCCGGTCGAGAAGCTACTCCGGGCCACGACGCCGCGCTACGGGCCTGATGCCGGGTGCTACCCGACCGTGGGCTCGTCGTACCGCACGATCGGATTCCACGGGCCGGTGTTCGGGCGGGGCTGCCAGTTGTGCCAGATCTCCGAGCCACGGCCGTAATAGAAGAGCTCGAGCCGGCCGTCCTGGTTCTGCCCGACCGCGAGATCGGTCGCGTCCTCCCCGAGCACTTCCTGGTCGGTTCCCCAGTCGCCGTTCGGGTGGACCTGCCACTGGTTCCGGATGCGGTTGGCCTCGTCGATGTAGAAGACCTCGAGCCGCCCGTCGCGGTTCTCGGCGACGTCGAGGCGCAGCGCCTTCACGCCGAGGCTCTCCTGGCCGTGCCAGTCGCCGTTGGGCGTCTCCTGCCAGTCGTGCCAGACGATGTCGAGATCGTCGCGCCAGAACGCCTCGAGCCGGCCGTCGGCGTTGCTGCCGACCACGATCTCGCGCGCCTTGCCGGCGAGCTTCTCGGCGCCGAACCAGTCGCCGTTCGGCTCCTTCTGCCAGTCGTGAATCAGCGCGCCGTCATTGCCGGCGTAGAACACCTCGAGGCGCCCATCCGCGTTGCGCCCGACCGCGACCGAGCTCGCGACGGCGGCGAGCAGCTCGCGCCCGTTCCAGTCGCCGTTGGGCTCGAGCTGCCAGTCGTGATGGAGGCCGCCGTCGGTGCCGACGTAGAAGACCTCGAGGCGTCCGTCCTGGTTGCTCGCCACCGCGAGCGCGCTCGCCTTCGCGCCGAGCGCCTCCGCGCCGCTCCACTTGCCGCCGGCCGTCAGCTGCCAGTCGTGCATCAGCGCGCCGTCGGGCGCGACCCAGAAGACCTCGAGCCGCCCGTCGGCGTTGACGCCGCAGCCGACCTCGATCGCCTTCTGCTTCAGCGACGCTTCCCCTTGCCAGAGCCCGTTCGCGCGCGACTGCCAGTTGTGCCTCAGCTCGCCGTCCTTGCCGACGTGGAAGACCTCGAGCCGCCCGTCACGGTTGCGGCCGATCGCGATCTTCTTCTCGCTGTGCACCTGGCGCGTCGTCGTCATGCGGGATCTCCTCGCTTTTCGTCGGGGTCGAGCCCTTCTCCATCGCACCCAAGACCTCGAATGGCAAGCGCGGGGGCGCGATCCGCATGGACCAAGCCCCCGCCCCCGATTCGTCCACTGCCGATCAGCGGCGGCGGCGCGTCATCGCGAACCCGATCGCCGCGAGGGCGACGAAGAGCACGCCGCCCGCGCCGCCCGAGGCGCCTGCGCTGGTCGAGCATCGGGGGCCGCCGCCGGCCGGGCGGATCGCGCGGCGCGCCGCCGTCTGCTCGCGCACCTCGATCGAGGTCCACGGGGAGAACGCGCCGCTGCTCATGTCCTCGCAGTACTCGCCGTCGGTGCCGGGGTACGAGGTGCCCTCGCGCCAGGTCGCGGTGGTGCCGCTCGGGAGCTCGATGCGCTGCGGCGCGCTCCACTCGAAGTGCGACGGGGTGCACTCGGTGACGACGGTCGCCTCGTGCACGTTCGACACGTCGGGAAGGCCCGCGTCGAGCGCGAACGTCGGGTCGATCGTCATCTCCTCGGCGTCCATCGTCGTGAAGAGGCGCGTCAGGCGCGCGTGTCGCGCGAGCATCGCCTGCGCGTCGCGGCGCGGCGCGACGATCTGGCGCTCGAGGGCGTCGGCGAGCGCCGCGGGATCGAAGCCGTCGACGTAGCCGCAGTGCGTGCCCTCGCCGCCCGAGCCCCAGAGGCAGTTGTAGTACTGCTGCGGGTTGTCCTCGTACATCGCGGGCGGCGGCAGGAAGCGCGCGAGGATGCCGAGCAGCTGCGAGTCGCCGACGAAGCCGCGCGACTGGAGCTGCTGCAGGAACGCGCCGGGCGCGTGCTCCGTCGCGAGATCCGCGACCGAGTCGAGCTCGAGATCGATGTCGGAAGGGCGCGCGCCGGCGTAGTCGGTGACGAAGCCCCGGCCGCCCGCATCGTCGACCTCGTTCGCGATGTACGTCGGGTAGTAGCTCGCGCCCTCGCGCCAGAGGCGCACGTCGTCGTAGGTCGGCTCGACGCGCGAGTAGTTGTTCGGCGTCGCGTAGCGATCGGCGAGGAAGTACGCGGTGATCGGCATGTCGGGCACGGTCGCGATCGCGGTCAGGCGCAGCGGCACGCAGGGCTGGCCCTCGGCGTAGTGCAGGACGAGCGGCTGGATCTCGCGGGTGCTCGCGTGCGCGAGCAGGCGGATCGCGACGAAGACGTGGCGCGCGGCGAGGTAGTCGGCGACCAGCGGGCGCGACGCGTCCGGGATGTCGTAGTCGTTCTCGTCGAGCCAGGTGAAGAGCGCGTCGGCGGACTCCGAGCCGATCACCGCGGCGTCGTAGGGCCCGACCGCCTCGCGCAGGTGGACGGTGACGGGTGACGGCGCGGCTCCGGCGTCGGCCGCGGAGCTCGGCGGACCTCCGCCCCCGCGCTCGGCGGTGTCGAAGGCGTAGTCGTCGTACGGACACTCGGGCACCGGCCGGCAGGTGCCCTCGGTGCGTGAGGCCGTCGTGAAGCGCGCGGCGGTGCGCGCGCCGAGCTGGCGGAAGAGCTCGTCGGTGCCGACGCCGATCGAGGTCGGGACGCTCGGCAGCGGAAGGATCCACGCGAACGCGTCGGCCTCGCCCTGGTAGAGGATCTGGATGTGCGTGGTGAGCGTCCCGTCTCCCTCGACGGAGAAGAGGATGTTCTCGCCCGCCTGATCCATCGGCGCGCTCTGGCAGAAGAAGCCGCCGCACGCCGACGCGGGCTGCGGCGCACCGACCGTGGTGCCGAGCGCGGCGAGCGCAGCGGCGGCGATCGTTCGAAGTCGTCGTTCTCTCGTCATCGTCGTTCCCCCATCATCAGCGATTCAGCTCTTCTTGCGGCGCGCGATCACGAGCGCGAGCGCGAGCGCGAGGCCCACGAGCGCGGCGCGCGAGGTCGCGCCGTAGGACACGGTGCAGCCGCTCGAGGACGCGGCGCGCGCCGCGTGCGTGCCCGGCGGCAGCAGGTAATTCGCGGTGCACCACTCGTCGGCGGTGCGCGCGCGGGTGCCGGGAGACCACGGCGCCGACGTGCCGCCCGGCAGGTCGATGCGGACGGGCGCCTCGCCGTCGTAGTAGTCGTCGCTGCACTCGATGACCGGCGTCGCGGTGTGGACGTTGGACACCGCGGGCAGCCCGGCATCGACGCGGAAGAGCGGATCGAGGCTCATCTCCGACGGATCCATCGTCGTGAAGAGGCGCGTCAGGCGCGGGTGGCGCGCGAGCATCGCCTGCGCGGCGCGGCGCGGCGCGAGGATCTGGGTGTCGATCGCGGTCGTGAGCGCCGCGGGATCGAAGCCGCCGACATAGCCGCACGACGCGGAGTCGCCGCCGAAGGGGCTGGTCAGGCAGTTGTAGTAGGTCTGCGGGGTCTGCCCCTCGGGCACCGGCAGGAAGCGCGGAAGGATCGCGAGCAGCTGCGGGTCGTTCATGAAGCCGCGCCGGAGGAGCGCGCTCAGGTACGCCATCGGATCCATGATCGTCGCGAGCTCGGCGATGTCGGGCACGGACAGCGAGACCGGCGGCACCGCGCCCGCGTAGTCGGTCACGAACGCGCGGCCGCCCGCGTCGTCGATCGCGCGGCCGACGTGATCGCGGTACGAGAGCTCTCCGCTCCACAGGCGCGCGTTGTCGAGGTCGGGCTCGATCGACGAGTAGTTGCTCGGCGCGACGAACGAGTCGGCGAGGAAGTACGCGGTGATCGGCATGTCCATCGTCGCCGCGACCGCCGTCAGGCGCAGCGGCACGCAGGGCTGTCCCTCGGCGTACGTCAGGGTCAGCGGCTGGATCTCGCCGGCGCTGCGGCCACCGAGCAGGCGGATCGCGACGAAGACGTGGCGCGCCGCGACGTAGTCGGCGATCAGCGGATCGGCGGCGGTCGGGATGTCGAACTCGTTGTCGCGCAGCCAGGTCAGCACGACCTCGGCGCTGTCACCGCTGAGCACGACCGCGTCGTAGGGGCCGACCTCTTCGCGCAGGTGGATCATCGGGCCGGCCGAATCTGCGTCGCCCGCGGAGGCAGCGTCGGCGAACGCGACCGCGCCGTCGGCGGCCTGTCCTGCGTCCGGCACGTCGCAGATCGGACGCTCGCGGCAGGTGCCCTCCTGCCGCGTCGGCGCGAAGTCGAAGCGGGGGCTGGTCGCGGCGTCCAGCTGCGTGAAGAGCGAGTCGGTGCCGACGTCGATCGAGGTCGGCACGCTCGGCAGCGGGAGGATCCACGCGAACGCGTCGGACTCGCCCTGGTAGAGGATCTGGATGTGCACCGTGAGGGTGCCGTCGTCCTCGACCGAGAAGATGAGGTTCTCGCCGCTCTGCTGGGTCGGCGCGCCAGAGCAGAACAACCCGGTGCACACCGGCGCCCCGGAGCAGAAGAAGCCGCCGCAGGCCTCCGCGGCTGGCGGGGCGGCGAGCATCGTGAGCGCGAGCGCGAACAGCGCCGCGAGGGGCGCGATCAGGCGTTGGGTGGACATGACGGATTCTCCCGGGTCGGTGTGACAAGCAAGTCACGGTCCTTCGAGATTTGCCGGGAAATTCACGTCATGAGACAACCGTGATCGCGCGAGCGCGCCCGGAGCCGTGCCGGTGCGTGCCACGCGACGGGGGAGGCCGAGGTCGAGATCGAGGAGGAGGTCCGCGCGTCTCTTCGCGCGTGGGCCACGGATTCGATCGAGGTCGCGGTCACAGCGCGCGAGGACGCAGGCACATGGACGACAGGATGATGGCAATGCCTCAGACGAGCCCCGATCCCCTCGGGGATCCGATCCAACGTTCCATCGAAGCCGGCGCCTATCGAGAGGCGACCGCCCAGTGCGCGCGCGAGCACGGAGCCGCCCTCGGGCGGCTGTGCATGGCGATGCTGGGGAGCCAAGCCGAGGCCGAGGAGTGCGTGCAGGAGGTCCTGCTCGCCGCGCACGACGCGTTCGCGTCGTTCCGCGGCGAGGGCAGCGTCCGCGCGTTCCTGCACGGCATCGCGCGGCGCATGTGCGCGCGGCGGCTGGAGATGCGGGGGCGGCGCGAGCGGCGCTTGCGCTTGGTGCACGACGCGGGCGCCGACGGGTCGACGCCCGAGAGCCTGCTCGAGGCGCGGCGCAGCGCGGAGAAGGTGCGCGACGCGCTCGAGCGGCTGAAGCCGAGCGAGCGGGACGCGGTGGTGATGCGCTACCAGGGCGGGCTCGAGTACCGCGAGATCAGCGCAGCGTGCGGCATCGACGAGGCCGCCGCGCGCAAGCGAGTGAGCCGAGGACTGGCACGGATGAAAGAGCTCCTTTCGGAGGTCGAACGATGAGCCGTACGGACAAGATGGAGAGCCTGCTCGATGATCTCGCGCTGCTGGTCGACGCGGATCGCGAGGCGCTGGAGAAGCACGCCGACTTCCTTGCGGAGGACGACGAGGCGCGCGACCTGAAGCACGACGCCGCGGAGATCGCGGATCGCGTCGAGCGCGCGGGCGCCGACTACGTGCCGCCGGCAGATCTCGAGGCGCGGCTGATGGCGGCGCTCGATGCGCGCGCAGGTGGAGAGCCGGCGCCGCGGAAGACCGATCCGGGCTTCGTGCTCGATCCGCACGCGAAGGCCGAGCTCGAGCGCGCGCAGGCCGCGGCGCGCCTGGAAGAAAAGGCGCGGGCGCGCTCCGCCGACTCGAGCGCTGTGCCCCCGACGAGCGCTGTACCCCCGACGAGCGCTGTGCCCTCGACGAGCGCTGCACCTGCGACGATCGCGATGCCGCAGACCGACGCGCTTGCGCAGACGATCGTGAGCCCGCTCGCCAGGAGCGACGACGAGCGCAGCGCCACGACCGACGACGAGCGCAGCACCGCGAGCCACGAAGGCGCGGCGCAGAAGGACGCGACCCCGCCGGCGCGCGCGAAGGCCTCGAGCGCGCCGATCGGAAAGGTGATCTTCCTCTTCGGTGCCCTCGGTCTCGCCGCGGCGGCCGCGCTCGCGCTCGCGATCGTGGTGCCGATGATGCTCGGCGGAGAGGTCGCGTCGAACGGCGGCGCCGGCGGCGCCGAGGCGGTCGCGACCGCGACGACGGCGCGCATCGTCGAGATCGCGCGTGCGTCGTCGGAGAGCTCGAGCGGCATCGAGATCCGCGAGGCCGGCGGCGCCTGGCAGAGCGGCAGCGCCACCTCCGAGATCCCCGCCGGCGCCGCGATCCGCACCGACGAGCGCACCCGGGTGCGCATCGCGCTCTCGGACGGCTCGGAGATGGTGCTCAACCACTCGACCGAGCTGCGCTTCGACGCGCAGCAGCCGCGGCGCTTCGAGCTGCCGGCCGGCGAGGTGCTCGCCGACGTCGCGCACCTCGAGCAGGGTCCGAACCTCGGCATCACGGTGCCGACCGGCCGCATCGAAGTGCTCGGCACGAAGTTCCTGCTGACCTCGACGCCCGAGACCGCGAGCGTGCGCGTGACCCGCGGCACCGTGCGCGTGCACGGCAGCGCGGGCGAGAGCCGCGAGGTGAAGCAGGGCGAGGAGGGCTTGCTGCGCACGGGCGCGGCGCCCGAGGTCGCGCCGGTGATGGAGCTCGCGCGCTCGCTGGCGTGGGCCGAGCTCGACGGCCGCACCCCCGACGCGCAGGACGACGAGGGCGACACGACGCTGCCGGGCATCGGCTCGCTGCGCGCGCGCCGCCCCGGTGAGCGTGAGGATCGCGAGCGGCCGCTGGGCCTCGCGCGCCACGAGGTGCGCGTGCGCATCGTCGGCAACGTCGCGCGCACCGAGATCGAAGAGGTCTTCCGCAACGACTCGGATCAGGTGCTCGAGGGCATCTATCGCTTCCCGCTGCCGAGCGACGCACAGATCGCGCGGCTCGCGCTCGACGTCGACGGCGAGCTGGTCGAGGGCTCGTTCGTGGCGCGCGAGCGCGCCCAGCGCATCTGGCGCGGCGTGATCCGCAACGCGACGCCGGTGCGCGATCGCCAGCGCACCGAGGAGTTCATCTGGGTGCCGGGGCCGTGGCGCGATCCCGCGCTCCTCGAGTGGCAGCGGGGCGGACAGTTCGAGCTGCGTATCTTCCCGATCCCTGCGCACGGCGAGCGGCGCGTGGTGCTCGCCTACACGCAGGTGATCGCGCCGCAGACCGAGGGGCGGCGCTACGTCTATCCGCTGGCGCACTCGCGCGACGACAGCACCCGCGTCGGTGAGTTCACGGTCGACGTGCGCGTCGCGAACGCGCAGCGCGTCGCGGCGAGCGGCTACCAGCTCACGTCGGCCGCCGAAGCGGACGCGACGCGGCTCCGCTACACCGAGCAGAGCTTCCGCCCGAACGGCGATCTCGTGATCGACTACCAGCTGCCGGGCGGCGAGCGCGAGCTGTCGTTCTGGACCTACCAGGGCGACGCCGCGCAGGCGCCGGCGGCGCGCAGCCGCGACACCGATCGCGAGGTGATCGAGCTGCAGCGCACGATCGCGGCGGACGATCGCGCGTACGTCGCCTTCGCGCTGCGGCCTCGCCTGCCGCCGCGTGCCGAGGGGCGCAGCCACGACTACGTGATCGTCGTCGACTCCAGCCAGTCGATGGTCGGCGAGCGCTTCCAGCGCGCGAGCCGTCTGGTCGCGGGCGTGGTGTCGGAGATGGATCGCCGCGATCGCTTCACGGTGCTCGCGTGCGACTACCAGTGCCGCTCGATGGAGGGCACCGCCGAGGGCGCGCGCATGCGGACGCCGAGCGCGGGCGAGGTGCGCACGGTCAGCGACTGGCTCGCGCGGGTCGAGCCGGCGGGCGCGTCCGATCTGATGGCGACGATGCGCAGCGCCGCGCGCGCCGGTGGATCGCGCGACGCCGCATCCTCGGGAGCAGCCCAGCGCAGCGTGCACGTGATCTACGTCGGCGATGGCGTCGCGTCGGTCGGCCATCGCGCGGCGGGTGCGCTGGCGTCGGAGGCCGAGCGCCTCGCGGAGCACGCGCACGTCGCGTTCACGACCGTCGGGATCGGCAGCGACGCCGACTCGGTCGCCCTCGCGGCGATCGCGCGCTCGGGTGGTGGTCACTACGTGCCGTTCGTGCCCGGGCAGCGCGCGTCGCTGGCGGCGCTGAGCGTGCTCGAGACCACGTACGGCGTCGCGCTGCGCGATGCGGTGCTCACGCTGCCCGAGGGGCTGACGGAGATCGCGCCGACGCAGCTGCCGACGATCCGCGCCGGCGAAGAGGTGATCGTCACCGCGCGCATGGCGCGGGCGGACGTCCAGGGCGACGTCGTGGTGCGCGGCACGGTCGGCGGTCAGCCTTTCGAGCAGCGCTATCCGGTGCGGCTCGTGCCGAGCACGAGCGCGGGCAACCTCTTCGTGCCCGCGCTCTGGGCGGCGCACACGATCGAGCGGCTCGAGCTCGAGGGGCGCGGCGAGAACGAGGCGCGCGTGATCGCGCTCAGCAAGGCGTACTCGGTGATGTCGCGACAGACGTCGCTGCTGGTGCTCGAGAGCGAGGCGATGTTCCGCGCGTTCGGGATCGATCGCACCGAGCAGGTCGCGCAGTGGACCGGCGAGGAGGACGTCGAGAGCGGTGGCGCCGAGGGCTCGATGGACGTCGACGACGAGCGGCAGGCCGGCGCGCTGGGGCTCGGCGGGCTCGGGACGATCGGATCGGGCAGCAGCAGCGGCGGTGGGTTCGCCGCGGGCCGCGGTGCGAGCGCCGGTCCGATGCAGCCCCAGCGC
>JALYRN010001044.1 GCA_030855295.1 Myxococcota bacterium
ATGCGGGATCGAGCGGCGCCCCTCGCGCGCCGAGCGCGTGCGCATCGACGACGAGGGCGTGTGCGTGGCGCTCGCCGATGGTGAGACGCTGCGCCCCGGGGCGCTGGTGCTCGCGACCGGCAAGCACGTCGGCGGCGGCATCGCGGTGGAGCACGGCGAGCCGCGCGAGACGCTCGCGGGGCTGCCGATCTGGTCGGAGGGAGCACCGCTCCCGCTCGCGTCGTCGGGGCGAGGGCGCGATCCGCGCGCGCTCTTCGGAGACGATCCCTTCTCGCCGGGCGCCGGGTTCGCGATGGGGGTGGGCTGGGACGAGCTCCTGCGTCCGCTCGACGCGCACGGGAGCGTGGCATCGCGCGCGCTCTTCGCGTGCGGCGCGCTGCTCGACGGAGCGTCGTCGTCCGACGGAACCGGGCTCGGGGTGGCGGCGACGACGGGATGGCTCGCCGGGCGGAATGCAGCTGCCCGTGCAGGGCGTTGAGGGGCGCATCGAGAGCTCGTCGCGTCGAAGTCACGCGATGTCGCCGCGAAAGAAACGTGGTCGAAACGTGCCCCGCCCATGTTCACTCCCATGCTCCGCCGCATGATCGACGCTCCGGTCGCGCTCGCGCACTACACCGTCGGCACGCTCTACGTGCTCGCTCATCTTGCGAGCTACGAACGCAACGTGCGCGCGCTGCACGACGTTGGAGTCGCGCACGTCGGGTGAGGGCTCAGGAGCACGCGCTCGGATCGATCGACGTCGGCGTGCGCGGCAGTCGGGCGACGTCGAAGCGCGCGACGAGCTCGCGCGCCGCGATCTCCTCCTCGTGCTCCTCCGCGAGCCCCAGCGTGCGCGCCATCGTCGCGACGATCCGCTCCGCCGACACGCCGCGCTCGCGCGCCTCGCGGATCGCGACCGAGCCGTGTCGCTTGCCGAGCCGCTCGCCGTCCGGTCCGAGCACCAGCGGCACGTGCATCCAGGCCGGCGGCCCCCCGAGCCCGTCGATCTCGGCGAGCGCGCGGTGCAGCGCGATCTGCCGCGGCGTCGACGCGATCAGATCATCGCCGCGCACCACCTCGGTGATGCCCATCGCGCGATCGTCGACCACGACCGCGAGCTGATACGCGAACACTCCGTCCGCGCGCCGCACCACGAAGTCCCCCGCCCCGAGCTCCGCGCGCGAGGCCCCCGCGAGCACGTCCGTGAACGACGGCGCGGTCGCCTGCCGGAAGCGCCACGCGGGCACGCGATCGGGATGGCTCGGCGCGTCGCGACAGGTGCCGGGGTACACCGCCTCCTCGCCGTGCGGGGCGCTCGCGATCTCGGCGATCTCCTTGCGCGAGCAGGTGCACGGGAACAGCACTGCGCGGGCGCGCAGCGCGTCGAACGCCGCTTCGTAGCGATCGAGGCGCGCCGACTGCACGTACGGCGCGTGCGGCCCGCCCAGGTCCGGGCCTTCGTCCCAGTCGAGCCCGAGCCACCGCAGGTCCTCGAGGATCGCCTCGGTCGCGCCGGGGCGCACGCGCGGTGCATCGAGATCCTCGACGCGCATCACGAACGCGCCGCCCTCCCGGCGCGCGCGCAGCCACGCGACCAGCGCAGTCCGCGCCGTGCCGAGGTGCACCTGACCGGTCGGGGACGGCGCGAAACGCCCGCGGTAGGGCCTGCTCACGCGCGCACGTCCATGCCCTCGCGGGCCCGCGAGCGCGCCCGCCGGGCCCCCCTGCCCGATCTATGGGCTCGCGCCAGAGGCCTCGCTGACGTATAATCAGCGACGCTCGCAGGAGCGCTGAGGGACGATCGGGCGATCGTTCCTCGCTTGGCGCCGGAGCGGCCGGGGTCGACGGGGGCCGATGTCCCTCTCGGGGGAACACTTGTCCCTCTCGGGGGAACACTGTTCCCGTGAGGGAAACCGAGCCCGGACGCCATCAGGTGTCCGGACGTTCGCGCGACCGTGCGGTGATCCCGCTCGAACGCGCTTTCAACGAAGGATCGAGGACCGATGAGCTCGTCACGAGTGACGCCCACGGCGTCGGCAGTGCCGCCCCGCGCGTACGCGCACAACAGCAAGGCGGAGTGGGGGCACGCGGTCATCGCGGAGGAGCTCTCGGATCGCACCAAGTACGTATTCGAGAACGCGGGTGAGCGCACGTTCATGAACGGCCATTCCGCGATCCACGAGGTCGAGCTTCCCGCCGACGAGCGCGAGGCGCTCGCGAAGCAGCTGCTGCGCCGCGCGCCTGCGAGCTCCACGAAGAAGAGGTCCTCCACCGCGAAGACGAAGGCGTCGACCGAGCCGGCGATGACGTTCGAGCGCCAGCAGGCGATCTTCGGCGCGCGCTACGCGAACGGCTTCGCCGACGCGAAGTACTCGCACGAGGAGCGCGGCACGCCCGAAGGTCGCGACCGCAACCTCGACGCGCTGATCGCGCTCGCGCGCGAGCTGTTCGCGGCGGCCCGGCTCGACAAGGCGATCGCGGGCGGCGGCTTCGAGGACGTCTACACCGACGCGGTGAAGGTGCTCGTCGCGTCGTCGAAGCTCTCGTTCCCGAAGGCCGACAAGCCGACCTTCGAGAAGATGCCGCCGAGCGGTCACGAGCGCTTCGCGACTGCGCTGCGCGATCTGCTGCACGGGCAGGGGGCGTACAACGCGCGCTTCGATGCGTTCGTGAAGTCGCTCGCGACCAAGAGCGCGCCGTGGACGATCGCGACGATCTTCTCGGCCGCGGTGCACCCCGAGGCGCACGTGCTGGTCAAGCCCACGGTGAGCCAGCGCCAGGCGCGCGCGCTCGGCCTGGCCGAGCCGCCGATCGGCGCGCCGACCGGCAC
>JALYRN010001045.1 GCA_030855295.1 Myxococcota bacterium
TCTCTCGTCGGAGGGACCGGCGCGGGTCGCCCGCAGCCTCGCCGCGCATGCCACGTCGATCCCGACCGACGCCGCGATCACGACCGCGATCGACGCGCTCGACCCGGCGCTCGCCGAGGCCCTCGGCGAGCTCGCGATCACGCGAGAGCTCGGTGAGCTCGGCGCGGCCCGGGCGATGGCAGAGCGTGCGCTCGAGACCTGCCCCCGCGCGCGATCGCCCGTCAGGGGACGAGCACGAGCTTGCCGATCGTGCTCCCCGACTCGATGTCGCGATGCGCGCGCGCGACCTCGTCGAGCGGGTACGTCGTCACCGCGGGCGGCACCAGCTTGCCCTCGGCCAGCCACTTGCGCAGGTCGGCCATGCCCTCCTCGAGGATGTCGGCGCGATCGAACAGGTAGCTCAGGTTGAACGCGAGGATGCTCTTGCTCGCGTTGGTCAGATCGAGCGGGTTGAAGCGCGGGATGCGCAGCCAGTCGATCGCGAGCTTCGCGTAGTTGGGGCGGCCTCCGGTCTTCGGCATCATCGTCGAGAAGCCGTACACGACGAGCTTGCCCGCGGGACGCAGGTGATCGTAGCTGCCCTTCAGCGTCGCCACGCCGTTCGCGTCGAGGATCACGTCGAAGCCGCGCGACGCGATCTGCTCGGCGCGCGCCCACAGATCCTCCTTCGACTTGTCGATCACGTGATCGCACCCGAGCGCGCGCGCCGCGTCGACCTTGTGGCTGCTGCCGACCACCCCGGTGACCTCGCAGCCCGCGATCTTCGCGAGCTGCACGAGGTTGCCGCCGACGCCGCCCGCCGCCGAGTGCACCAGCACGCGATCGCCGCGGCGCGGATGCGCGAGGAAGTGCAGCGCGAAGTGCGCCGTCAGGAACACCGCGGGCATCGCCGCGCCCTGCTCGAAGCTCAGCCCCTCGGGCAGCGCGAACACCTGGTGCCGCGGCGCCTTCACCACCGACGCGTAGCCGCCGAAGAGCGTGACCGCGATCACGCGCGCGCCGACCTCGAGATCGGTCACGCCCGCGCCGACCGCGCGCACCACGCCCGCGACCTCGAAGCCCGGCGTGATCGGCCAGCCCACCAGCTCCTTCGCCGACGCGTAGAGCCCCATGCGGATCACCACGTCGGCGTAGTTCACGCCGCTCGCGCGCACGTCGATCGACACCTCGCCGGGCCCCGGCTGCGGCGCCTCGAGCGGCTCGACGCGCAGGCGATCGTACGAGCCCGGCTTCGCGATCACGATCTTGCGAGGAGCGGACTCGGTCACGCGTGGCTGCTTCTTCGCGCGTGCGGTCGAGGAGGAGGAAGAAGGCTGAGCGGAGGTCGTCGTGGTGGTCATGGGTCCTGTCCTGTGATGGTGATGATTCGATAACTGTCGAACTGTATGGTCGCGTGCGATCCGCCGCAGCGAGCGCTGCGACGGCGTCGCGGAATCGGGCTCAGCCGCGCTCGAAGAACGAGCGCACGGCCGCGAGCGCCTCGGGGTTGACGCGGCAGGTGACGTACTTGCCCTGTCGCTCGGTCGCGATCAGGTCCGCCGAGACGAGCTCCTTGAGGTGATGCGAGACCGTCGGGGCGCCGACGTTCAGGCGCTCCATCACGTCGTGGAGCAGGCACGAGTGCCCCTCCTCGAACGAGCCGCCGCCCTCGCGCCAGATCTCGGTGAAGAGCCGGAACCGGTTCGGATGCGCGAGCGCCTTGAACATCTTCACGAGCTTCGCGTCGTCCTTCATCGGCTTCGACGATTTGATAGCTGTCGAATCGTGATGGGTCAAGCGCGCTCGATCTTTCCGGCATCCATGTTCTCGGAGTACAAGCGGCGCGCGCGGGGCGAGCGACGTTCCGCGAAGGGAGATGGCGACGTGAGACGACTGACGATTGGAACGATGATCGCGGTGCTGGGCTGGTCCGGCCTGGCGAGCGCGCAGGCCGAGCTGACCGGCACCCACATCCGATACCTGCGCGTCGGCGCGAACGGAGCGCTGGTCGACATCCCCGGCGCGCGCAGCATGCAGTACTCGGAGAGCGGCACCGCGGCCGACGTCACGTGCGACGTGTACTTCCCGGGCAGCCCCGCGGTCGGGTTCACGGTGCTCGCGACGCCCGCCGGCGGCGTCGCGGCGACCGCCAGCAACAACAGCTTCAGCAGCGACGTGACCACGACGAGCGCGCCCGCCGTCACCGGTCGCGCGATCGACTGGAGCGGCAACTGGACGACCGGCGCCGTCGACGTCGACGTCACGCAGCGCGTCGAGTACGCGAGCACCGATCGCCTCGCGCGCGTGACCGTCACGCTCACGAACGGCGGCACGACGTCGCTGAGCGACGTCTACTACTTCTTCTCCGGCGATCCCGATCACGGCGAGTGCGAGATCGGCACCGACTACTACACGAACAACGACGTCGTGCGGCAGCCGCCCGGGAGCACCTCCGCCCTCGCGACCGCGAGCATCGGAACGCCCGCGTACACCTTCGCGGTCGGCAGCGCGGATCCGCGCGCTCGCGCGAACACCAGCGGGTTCGAGAACACCGACGCGTTCGCGGCTTGGAACACTCCGGTCGACGCGGCCGGCGCGCTGCTCGACGAGGACATCGGCATCGTCTTCCGCGAGCCGACGCTCGCGCCCGGCGCCTCGACCACGTTCGTCTTCTACATCGTGTGGGGCATCAGCGTGGCCCAGGTGGAGGCGCGCTTCGATCTCGCCGTCGCGATCGGCGCGGCGAACGGCACGGCGTGCGGGACCGCGGCCGCCTGCCTCAGCGGGTTCTGCGTCGACGGCGTGTGCTGCGACACCGCGTGCGGCGGC
>JALYRN010001046.1 GCA_030855295.1 Myxococcota bacterium
GCGCGTGCGCGCAGCCGCGCCGCGCGCTCGATCTCCGCGAGCACCTCGCCGCCACCGCTCGCGGGCACGCCGAGGTGCCGCAGCGTCGCCTCGCCGACCCGGCGGAACACGGGGCCCGCGACGACGCCGCCGTAGTGATCGATCATCGGCTCGTCGATCACGACCGCGATCACGACCCGCGGCGCGTCCGCCGGCGCGAAGCCGACGAACGACGAGATGTAGCGGCCCTCTTCGTAGCCGCCGCGGCGATAGTCGGCCTTCTGCGCGGTGCCGGTCTTGCCGGCGACCAGGTAGCCGTCGATCGCCGCCTCGAGGCCGGTGCCTTCGTCGCCGGTCACGCCGGTGAGCATGTCGGCCACCAAGCGCGCGGTGCCGCGCGGCACGACCTGCCGGCGGACCCGCGGCGTTGCCTCGAGCGAGATCTCGCCGCGCGCGTCGACCACACGGCGGACCAGCGTCGGCTCCATCAGGCGGCCGCCGTTGGCGATGGCGCTCATCGCGGTCGCGACCTGCACCGCGGTGACCGAGAGGCCCTGGCCGAACGCGATCGTCGCCAGATCCATGTCGTACCAGCGACGGTGGTGACGGAGGATCCCGCCGGTCTCGCCGGGCAGCGGCAGGCCCGTCGGCTCGCCGAACCCGAAGCGGCGCAGGCCGCGGTAGAGCCCCGCGCGGCCGAGCTCGATCCCGATCCGCGCCGCGCCGATGTTGCTCGAGTGCGCGAGGATCTCGGCGGGCGTCATCAGGCCGAAGTGGTGGCCGAGCGCGTCGCCGATGGTGTGGCCCTCGGAGTCGATGATCAGCCGGTTCGGGCGCTCGTCGCCGGCACAGTCGATCCGCTCGTCGGCGCGCAGCGTGCCCGCCGCGAGCGCAGCCGCGACGGTGAACGTCTTGATCGTCGAGCCCGGCTCGAAGCGATCGGTCAGCGCGCGGTTGCGGCGCGCCGACTGCGGCGACGCGCCCGGCGCGTTCGGATCGAAGGTCGGGTAGTTCGCGATCGCGAGGATCTCGCCGGTCGACGGATCCATCACGACCACGCTGCCGGCCTGCGCCTCGAAGGTGCGCACCGCGAGCGCGAGCTCGCGCTCGGCCGCGTGCTGGATGGTCTTGTCGATCGTGAGATAGACGTCGTCGCCCTGCGCCGCGCGATCGTCGAGCAGCGAGTCCGAGAACACCACGCGCCCGCGGCGGTCGACCATCGCCGGCACCGACTCGGTGGAGCCGCGGAGCTGCTCTTCCATCGAGAGCTCGAGCCCCTCGATGCCGACCCCGTCGACGTTCGCGAACCCGAGCATGTGGGCCGCGAGATCGTGGTTGGGATAGAAGCGCCGCGACTCGCGCGTCATCTCGATCCCCGGGATCGCGAGCCCACGCACGGCCGCGGCCTCCTCGGGCGTGACCTGCCGATCGATCCACGCGAAGTAGCGATCGGTCGACATGCGGCCGAGGATGCGCTCGCGATCGACCCCCAGGACGGCCGAGAGGCGGAACGCCGCCGCCTCGAGATCGACCTGCTCGCGCCGCATCATGCGCGGGTTCGCGTAGACGCTCTCGACGTCGACGCTGACCGCGAGCTCGGCGCCGTGCCGGTCGTAGATGGTCCCGCGCTTGGGCGCGAGCCGCACGTCGCGCAGCTGCTGCTCGTCGGCCTCGCGGCGCAGCTCGGGCCCCTGCACGATCTGCAGCTGGTACGCGCGATGGAGCACCGCGCCGGCGCCCGCGAGCAGGAAGAGCGCGAGCAGCGAGATGCGCACCCGCACCCAGCGCCGCCGCGCCGCGTCGAGCGCCGGATCGCGCGCTGCATCGACGGCGCTCATCGCATCCTCCCGGAAGAACGACGTGCGCTGCGCTGGCCGATCGACACGATCCGCGAGGCGTCGGGCACGTCCATGCCGAGCGTGCCGCGCGCCACCGCCTCGATGCGCTCGGGCTCACGCAGCGTCGCCGCCTCGATCGAGAGCATCCGCCGCTGCTCGATCAGTTGTCGCTGCTCGCGCCGCGCCTGCCCGACGTCATAGCCGAGCCGCACCGTCTCGAGGCGCAGCGACAGGTGCGCGACGAACGCCGCGCCGGTCGCGAGCACGGCCGCCGCCCAGAGCACGAGGAAGCGCGTCTTCACGACGCCTCCTCCCCCGCGAGCTCGGCCCGCGGAACACGCCGCGCGGCGCGCAGCTTGGCGCTCCGCGAGCGCGGGTTGCGCGCCTGCTCCTCGTCGCCCGCGACGATCGGCCGCTTGGTCGTCGGCGCCAGGCGCGGATCCCCGCGGAAGGTCTGCTTCACCGCGCGATCCTCGAGCGAGTGGAAGCTGATGATCGCGCCGATGCCGCCGTCCTCGAGCACCTCGGGCAGCGCCTCGAGCAGCGAACCGAGCTCGTCGAGCTCCCCGTTCACTGCGATGCGCAGCGCCTGGAACGTGCGCGTCGCCGGATCGATCCCGCCCTGGCGCCGCGGCCCGAGCACCGTGACGACCGCCCGCCGCAGATCGCTGGTGGTCACGAGCGAGCCGGCGTCCTCGGCGCGCTTGATCGCCCGCGCGATCGGCCGGCTGCGGCGCTCCTCGCCGTGACGGAAGAGGATGTCCGCGAGCTCCTGCTCGTCCATGCGCGCGATCAGATCGCGCGCGGTCTCGCCGCGCGTCGTGTCCATCCGCATGTCGAGCGGGCCCTCGGCGCGGAACGAGAACCCGCGCGTCGCGTCGTCGAGCTGCGGCGAGCTCACGCCGAGATCGGCGAGCAGCCCGTCGACCCGCGTCGCGCCGTTCTCCTGGAGGACCGCGCGCAGCTCGGAGAACGCGCCGTGCACCAGCGT